>DASTLK010000510.1:0-10308 GCA_035715025.1 Vicinamibacteria bacterium | reverse complement strand
GCATCCGCTCCACGACCAGCCGCTCCGTATCGACGTCAGTGACGATGAGCTCACCTTCGCGCCGGAAGCGCCGGCCCTCGGCCAGGACCACCGCGTTCTCGGCGACGAGGAGCTGACCCCCGAACACGACGTCGGTGGTGGACTCGTGCACGCCGTTGCCCGCGTAGATGTAGGCGGCCACGCAGCGGCCGGACTGCACCTTGACCAGGTCGCGGCGGTACTCCGCCTTGGCCACGATCTCGTTGGACGCGGAAAGGTTCGCGAGGACGGTCGCGCCGGCCAGGGCGTGGAAGCTGCTCGGCTGGACGGTCGCCCACAGGTCCTCGCAGATCTCGACGCCCAGGGTGACGGAGGGCTCGTCCTCGACCGCGAAGAGCAGGTTCGTCCCGAAGGGCGCGGCCTGACCGGCCAAGCGGACCTCGCTGCGCAACGCTTCCCGGCTGGACGCGAACCAGCGCTCCTCGTAGTACTCCTTGTAGCCGGGCAGGTACGTCTTGGGCACCACCCCGACCAGGCGGCCGCCCTGGACCACGGCCGCGCAGTTGAAGAGCTTGCCGTCCAGGGCGACGGGGAGACCGACCGCGATCACCATGCGATGGGCGGCCGTGGCCTGGAGCAGCCGGGCCAGGGCCCGTTCCGCGCCGCCCACCAGCGTCGTGAGCGAGAAGAAGAGGTCGCCCGCGGTGTAGCCGGTCAGGCTCAGCTCGGGGAACACCAGCAGCTGCGTCCCCTGCGCCCGGGCCGCCTCCGCCAGGCCGAGGATCTCCTCGACGTTGCGCGCGGGATCGGCCACCCAGACACGAGGACAGGCCGCCCCGACACGCAGGAAGCCGTAGGGTGCCGTGCTCACAAGGACAGGATACCCGCCGCCACCGCGAATGCGAAAGGAGCCCCGAAATCGCTAAACAGACGGGAGTTCTTCGAGATCATCGGAGACGGAGAGGGAGACGGGACCGGCTGTCCCCGTCTCCGTCTCCGTGCCCGTCTCCGTCCGTTTGGCCGATCCGCTTCCCTAGAACGTGACCTTCGCGGCCAGCTGCACGATTCTCTGCGTGTCCTCGAAGTTGACCTGGGTGCTGCTGTCGAAGCCGAAGTTCGAGCGCACGTTGGCCAGGTTCGTCTGGGGAACCAGGACGCCGCCCGTGAAGTTGTAGAGCGTCCGGTTCTGTGCGCTGACGTTCGTGGTGTTCAGCAGGTTGAAGGCCTCCGCGATCAGCTCCAGCTTCGCCTGCTTGCCCAGGGGGATGCGACGCGAAAGGCGCGCGTCGATGTTCTTCGTCCAGGGCAGGCGGTGGGAGTCGCGGCGGCCGGGCACGAGGTCGTTGTTGCGGTTGCCGTCGTTGTTGAGGTCGTTCGTCACCAGCTCGGAGTAGGGGTAGCCGCTGAAGGCGGTCGCGATCCAGCTCAGCGACCAGTCGTTGAGGAGGACCTTGGCGACCGTCCCCGAATCCTTGAAATAGTCGATGTTCCAGTAGCCGCTCAGGACGACGCGGTGCCGGACGTCGTTCTGCCCGTAGGCGTAGTCCGCGTCGCGATTGACGGGATTGGACGGGAAGCGGGCATCGTCGCCACCGCCCAGGACGACGTTGACGGAGTCGGGGTTGTTGTCCTTCACCGTGCTCAGCGTGTAGGCGAGGTTCGCGAGCAGCCGTCCGCCCCAGCGCTTCTTGATCTCGAGCGTGCCGCCGTTGTAGTTCGAGCGGCCCGTGCTCTCGAAGCGGACGACGCGGTCGAAGTTGGAGAACGGCCGCGTCGGGAACCGGTCGACGGTGACGCTGCCGCCGCCCTGGATGGGGATCGCGGTCGGGACGGGGTCGCCCACGTTGAAGTCGCGGGAGAGGGCGAGCTTGCGGCCGGCCACGAACATGTAGCTCACCGCCACCGCCACGTCGTTCGCGAGCGCGCGCTCGAGGCCGACGCTGGCCTGATGCACCTCGGGGTTCTCGAAGGCGGAGTCGAAGAACTGGATCGAGGGCCGGGGCAAGGCGGCGCCGGTGGGGATCGTCGTGAAGACGGCGGGGTACTTCGGCACCAGCGCGCCCGTGAAGGTGATGGTCTGGACGTTGACGGCGTTGCCGCTGTGGGCGGTGCCGATCATGATCGACGGCGTGCGGCCGTAGAAAAGCCCGTAGCCGGCGCGGACCACCGTCTTCGCGTTGGGGGTGTAGGAGACTCCGAGGCGCGGCGCGAAGTTGTTCTTGTCCACGTGGATGAGGCTGGTGTCGATGCCGGCGGCGGCCAGCTGCGCGTCGGGGTTGCGCACGTCCGGCTGCGCGATGTCCTGCAGGTCGTAGCGCGCTCCGAGGCTCACGGTGAGCTTGCGCGAGGCCTTCCACTCGTCCTGGAGGAAGACCGCGTACTCCTTCAGATTCGGATGGGTCTCCGGCCCCGTCGTGCCCACTCCGGCGAAGGCCTGCTGGTAGCTCTCGCCCGTCCCGTTGGGGAGACCGCGCCCGAGGCTGGCGATGGAGTTGAAGAAGTAGCGGCCGCCGAAGTTGCCGGGGAAGAAGTTGAAGATGTTGTCGAAGTTGACGTCGAAGCCGGTCTTGAAGGAGTGCGCGCCGCGGATCCAGGTCACGGCGTCCGCGACCTGGAAGCGCTTGATGGTCGTCTCGCGCGGGCTGAAGAAGTTCCGCCCGAAGACGAGCACGGTGGCCGAGCCCTCGCGGAGGTTGACCTCGGGGTTGTTCGTATTGGCCTCGCCCGGCTCCTGGTCGCGTCCCCACTGCGCGCGCAGCTCGTTGTAGAACGTCGAGCTGAACACCGACGAGACGACCGCGTTGAGCGAGCGCGTGTGGACCAGGCTGTTCCCGGTGTGCTCCTGGGCGCTGGTGGCTCCCGTGCTCTCGTTGTTGCCGCCGGTGAAGTTCTGATGGTTGTAACGGACGCTCAGGCGGTGCTTCGGGCTCATCTGGTAGTCGACCTTGCCCAGGAACACGTCCTGGTCGCGGGTGAGGACGTAGTCCGCGTTGGCGGTCCGCACCAGGCTCAGGCCGGCCTGCACCGCGGGGTCGCTGCTGCTCAGGATGGCGGCGGGCACGGTGACGGTCAGGGGTGTGATCGCGTTCGGGAGGTTGCGCCGCTGCCCGTCGTAGGAGAAGAAGAAGAACGCCTTGTCCTTCTGGATGGGGCCGCCCACCGATCCGCCGAACTGGTGGATGCGGAAAGGCTGCCGTTGCGTGATGGGGTTGCGCACCTTGTTGGCCCAGGTGTTGGCGTTGAGCGACTTGTCGCGGAAGAACTCGAAGGCCGAGCCGTGGAAGTCGTTGGTGCCCGACTTCGTGACCACGTTGATCACGGCCCCGCCCGCGCGTCCGTACTCCGCGGAGTAGGCGTTGCGGTTGACCTGGAACTCGGCCACCGCGTCCTGGCTGAACTGGTAGGGGGCGCGGCCCGATCCCGTGCGCCCGAGCGTCTGGCCGAAGAAGGTGTTGTTGTTGTCCGCCCCGTCGATCACGAGGCTGTTGAGCACGCCGCGCTGTCCGGCGAAGCTGATGTCCCCGCTGCGCGTGTCGCGCGTGACGCCGGGCGTGGTGAGGGCGAAGTCGATGAAGTTGCGGCCGTTCACCGGGAGGTTCGAGACCGCCACCGCCCCCACCGTCGTGGCCTGGTGGGTGCGCGCGGGCTCGATGATGGGCGCCTCCGCCGTGACCGTGACTTCCTCCTGGGCTCCCGACACCTGCATGCCGACGTCCACGGTGAGGGTCTGGCCGATGCTCAGGGTCAGGTTCGGGCGCTTGGTGGTGGAGAAGCCGGCGAGGGAGGCCGTCACCTCGTAGGGACCCACGGGAAGCAGGGGCGCGCGGTAGAGCCCGGTGGCGTCGGTGGTCGTCTCACGCGTCACCCCCGTCGCCGTGTTGCGGATGGACACGGTGACGCCGGGCAGCACGCCGCCGGACTGGTCGGTGACGGTCCCTTCGATGGCGCCACCGGCGGCCTGCGACTGGGCCAGGGCGAGCGGCGGGAAAGCAAGCACGTTGAGAGCAAGGCACACGACCAGTACGGGGACCAGCTTCCTCGTCATCGATTTCTTCTCCTGTGGGCCGCAAACGAAGAAGCCGCCGGCGCGACCGGATCGCGACGGCGGCTGCAATGTCAGCTCGGGCAAGCGACTCTCGCGCATGAATGAGGGAACGGTCAGACTAGCCGCCCCGCCCGAGAGTGTCAATGGAGAGAGGCGGCTCTCCTACCCTCTCGGCCCCGCTCCCGGGCGTGCGAAGGCGCGGGCTTCCGCGGACCACTGGGGGGCGGTGCGGATGGCGGGCAGCACGTCCTCGGGGCGGTCCACGAACGTCCACATGTCGCGGTGGCGCGCGTCCATGAACCGCTCCGCGATGGCGCGGTCGAGCAGCTCGCGCAGCGGATCGTAGAACCCGCGCACGTTCACGATCACGATCGGGTTCACGAACAGGCCGAGGCGCTTCCAGGTGATCGCCTCCAGCAGCTCCTCGAAGGTGCCGGATCCGCCGGGGAGAGCCACCACCGCGTCCGACTCCTCGATCATCATCCGTTTGCGGTGGTGCATGTCGTCCACGAGGCGCAGCTCGGTCAGGCTCTTGTGGCCCCACTCGAGGTCGTTCATGAACTTCGGCAGGATCCCGATGAGCTTTCCGCCCGCGGCCAGGGCCGCGTCGGCCAGGGCTCCCATCGAGCCGACGGAACCCCCGCCGTAGACGATGGTGATCCCCTCCTCCGCGAGGACGCGCCCGAGGGTGCGCGCGGCCGCGTAGTGATCGGGATGCGCCTCCGTGCTGGAGGCGCAATAGACGCAGACGTGCTGCCGCCGGCTCAGGGCACCTCTCCTCTACTGCGCAGGCAGCGCCTGCGCGGGACCGCCGTGCCGCATCGTCGCATAGCCCACGATGAGGCCGAGCACTCCTCCCGGCAGCATCATCTGCCAGTAGTAGTGATTCCCCAGGGCCACCAGGAAAGCGAGAAAGACGCCGACCGCGATGCCCACTCCCACGCCGAGGGCCAGCGACCGCGTCCGGCGCGCCACCAGGCCGATGATCAGTCCCGTGACCACGCCCTTGATGGTCGAGCCGATCACGATGCCGACGATCTGGGGCGCGGTCTCCGGCGCGGAGATGAGCGCGGTCAGCCCGTCGAAGATCCCCAGGAATCCGCCCAGCGCCAGTCCGAATACCGGTTTGGTCATTCTCGTTTCCCCTTCGCGGGCCTTAGGTTCGCCCACACTCTCCCATTACGCGGCGGCGACGCCCTCCTTTAGACCCGGGCCACGAACGCCAGCACCACGCGCATCACCAGGTAGGCGAGGACGAGCACGAGCGGTGTCCGGTACTTCAGGGCCAGGCGCCGGGCCTGCTCCAGCGGACGCTCCGCGTAGGCGCTCACGGGCAGGTCGGACAGGAAGCGGACCACGTCTTCCTGGAGGGCGCTGACCGTCGGATAGCGGTCCTCCGGCCGCGGCGCGCGCGCCCGCGCGACCATGGCCGCCATCGCCCGCGGCGGATCGTCCCCGGCCAGGAACGAGAGCAGCGCGCCCAGCGCGTACACGTCCGCGGCGGCGCCGACCGCGCTCTCTCCGCGTGCCTGCTCCGGGGCCATGTAGCCGGGTGTCCCGAGCACGGTCCCGGCCGCGGTGAGCGTCGCCGCCTCCACGTCGGCCTCGCGCCGGAGAGGGAGGGCGATCGGGGGAGGCGGCGCGGGCTCGGGATCGGCGAGCATCTTGGCCACGCCCCAATCGAGGACCAGCACCTCTCCGAACGGGCCGACCATCACGTTCTGCGGCTTGAGATCGCGATGGATGACGCCGTGGGCGTGCGCGAAGGCGACGGCGTCGCAGATCCGCTCGAAGACGCGGAGCCGGGCCGCCGGCGAGCGCAGCTCGCGCACGTGCTCGTCGAGGCGGCGGCCGCGCACCAGCTTCATCGCGTAGAAGAGCCGCCCGTCGGGTAGCGTGCCCAGGTCGTGCACGGGCACGAGGCCGGGGTGCTCCAGGCGGGCCAGCACCTGGGCCTCCGTGCGCAGGCGTGCCTCTCCACCCGGGCGGGGCTCGGGGCCGCTGAGCACCTTGAGAGCGACCTCGCGGCCCAGCTCGCGGTCGAACGCGCGCCAGACGGTCCCCATCCCTCCGCGCCCGACGCGGCCGCGCAGCTCGTACTTCGTGCCCTCGAGGTCGGGCGCGTCCAGCATCTCGGCCAGGCGGGCGAGCGTCGTGTCGGAGAGGCTCACGAGGCGACCACGCCCAGGAGGTCGCGCGCCTCCGCGCGGAACTCCTCGTCGCTCGCGGTCAGCGCGCGCAGCGCCTCCAGGACCTCGCGGCGCAGCTCGCGCCGCATGGCGGCCAGGTGGTTCGTCACCTGCGTGACCGGCAGGCCGAGCTCGCGGCCGAGCGCCTCGTAGGTCGGCCGATCGCCGTCTTCGCCTTCGAGGTCGTAGCGGCGGAAGACCGCGAACGCGGCCGCCCTTCCCTCGTCGCGGGAGCGCCGCTCCAGCGCGGCCACGGCGCGCGAGAAGAGACCGCGTACCCATTCGCGATGGAACCAGGCCTCGACGTCGTCCGCGGAAGCGAGCGCGGGGCCGGCCAGCTCCCGTTCCGCGCCCTCGACGTCGAGCGACAAGACGATCGCGCCGCCGCCCCGCTTCAGCCGCGTGGCCGCCTGGCGCTCGTTGGCGACGAAGCCGTCGACACACGTGCGCAAGAAGGTGCGAAAGCGTGCGCGGGCGGGATCGAAGCGATCGAAGAATCGCTTCTCGTAGGCGCGGGCGAAGAAGCCCTGGGTCAGGTCTTCAGCCTCCGCGCGGTCGGCCCGCCAGCGCCAGCGCAGGTATTTGTAAACGGGCCGCCAGTATCCCTCGGCCAGGTCGCCGAAGGCCTGGCGGCGCGTCTCACCTTCACCATGCCCGGCCGCGCGCACCACGCTCTGTCGCGTGGGCGGGAAGGCGCTGCGTATCGGGAGGTCCGTCTCGGGAGGCATGGCGTGCCGGAGCGAGACTCTACACCCGCTCCGGAGCAGGGTTCGCGCCCGCGCTGGCCTAGGCCTGGGGCGCGGCGGGAGCGGCGGGCGGCCCGTGACGGGGCTTCAGGCGGCGCACGAGGTCCCCCAGCCCCGAGCGCAGGGGCACGCCTTCGCGGCGACGCGCCTCGTTCCACGACACCAGGTCGTCGATCAGGCTGTACGCGGAGGGGACGACGAAGAGCGTGAACAGGGTAGAGAGCAGCATCCCTCCCACGACGGAGACGGCCATCGGCCGCTGCAGCTCCGCGCCGGGACCGATGGCGAGGGCGGGGGGGATGGCGCCGGCGATGGTCGCGAACGAGGTCATGAGGATGGGCCGCAGACGGGTCGGGCAGGCCTTGAAGAGGGCCTCGTGGCGCTCGTAGCCCTGGTCGCGCAGCTGGTTCGTGAAATCGACGAGCAGGATCGAGTTCTTCTTCACGATCCCCATGAGCAGGATCAGGCCCAGCATGCTGTAGACGTTGAGGCTCTGGCCGGAGAGCCACAGCGCCATCAGGGCCCCGCTGATGCTGAAGGGCAGCGCGAGCAGGACCGTGAAGGGGTGAGTGAACGCGTTGAACTGCGTGGCCAGCACCATGTAGGCGACGATGAGGCCCATCGTGAACGCGAAGCCGAGTGACGAGAACGACTCCTTGAAGGCCTGGCTGCTGCCGGACGGCGTGGCCCGGTAGCCCTCGGGCAGCGCGGCGCGCGCGACGTCGAGCCCCTTGGCGAGCGCGTCCTTCTGCGACGCCCCCCGGGCCACGTTGCCGAAGATGGTGATGGCGCGCTCGCGGCTCTTGCGGGTGATGGCCTGCAGGGTGGGCGCCTGGTCGATGCGCACGATGTCGCCCATGCGCACGAGCTGGCCCGACTGCGTGCGCACGAGGAGGCGCTGGATGTCCTCCGGCTTGGAGCGCTGGTCGGCGAGCAGGCGCACGCGGATGTCGTAGCGACGTCCTCCCTCCTTGAACTTGCCCACGCGCACGCCGCCGATGGCGGCGTTGACGGTCTGCCCGATGTCGCTCATGGAGATGCCGAGGTCGGCGGCCTTGTTGCGGTCCGGGATCACCTTCACCTCGGGCATGCCGACCTGGTAGTCGCTGTCCACGTCGGTGATGAGTCCCGTCTGCCGCATCTCCTCCATGATCGTCTTGGAGTACTCCGCGAGCTTGTCCCAGTCGCGGCCGCGGATCGTGATCTCCAGGGGATAGCCGCCGCCGCGCGTGGGGCTGAAGCCCTGCTGCGAGGGATCGATGAGGCCGGCGCGGACCCCGGGCCTGGTGCTCGCGAACCGGCGCACCACGTCCATGAATTCCTGCTGGTTGAGCGCCCGGCCGAGCTTGGGGTCGCGCGGACGGTCGGGGGGCTCCTTCATGGTCACCATGGCCATCCCCGTGTTGACGTCGCCGCCCCCGAAGCCGCCGATGAAGGCGAAGATGCCGTCGACCTCGCCGCGGCTGGCCAGGAACGTCTCGAAATCCTTCAGCGCGGCGTCGGTCACGTCGAGGCTGGCGCCGACCGGGGTCTGGAAGCGGATCTGGAAGCGGCTGCTGTCCACGGCGGGCACGAACTCCTGCCGCAGGAGGCCGATGATGCCGAGGGAGAGGATGAAGAACAGGGCCGCCCCGCCCAGCACGGCCGCGCGATAGTGCAGGGCCGGCCGCAGCGCGCGCGAGTAGGCGGTGGAGAGCCGTTCGAACGCGCGGTCCACCGCCGTCCCGAACCGCCCACGCCGCTCGCCCACCTCCAGGAAGCGCGAGCAGCGCATCGGGGCCAGGGTGAGCGCCTCCAGCAGCGAGATGAGGACCGCCACCGAGATGGTGACGCCGAACTGGAAGAAGAACTTCCCGATGATGCCCTTCATGAACGCGACGGGCAGGAAGATCGCGATGATGGCAAGCGTGGCGGCGGCGGCCGCGAACGTGATCTCGCGCGCGCCGATGGAGGCGGCCTTGATCTTCCCTTCCCCGTGCTCGCGGTGCCGGTAGATGTTCTCCAGGACCATGATGGCGTCGTCCACCACGATCCCGACGGTCAGGGTCAGGCCGAGCACGGTGAACGTGTTCAGAGTGAACCCGAGGAAGTACATGACGATGAACGTCCCGAGGATCGACGTGGGGATGGCGAGCAGGACGTTGACGGTGCTCGACCAGGAGCCGAGGAACACCCAGCACACGATGCCCGTCAGCACCGCGGCCAGCAGTAGCGTGAACAGGATCTCGTTGATGGCGTGCTTGACGAAGGTCGTGCTGTCGAAGCGCACGCCGAGGGTGAGGCCCTCGGGAAGGTCGCGGCGCAGCTCCTCCAGCCGGGCCCGGGCCCGGTCCCCCACTTCGACCGCGTTGGCCCCGCGCAGCTTGCGGATGCCGAAGCCCAGCGAGGGCTCCCCGTCGCTGCGGGCCAGGCGGCGCCGGTCCTCCAGGCCGTCCTCGACCACGGCCACGTCCTGGAGGCGGACGGGCGTGCCCTGGCGGAAGGCCACCACGATCTGCCGGAAGGCCGCGACGTTGATGGCCTCGCCCTCCGCGCGCACGTTCATCTCGCGCTCGGGGGTCTCGATGCGCCCGGCCGGCACCTCCAGGTGCTCGTTCTCGATCGCGCGGTTGACGTCCTGGACGGTCAGGCCCTGCGCCTCCATGCGGGAGGCGTCGAACCAGACGCGCACGGAGCGCTGCCGGTAGCCGCCGATGAACACCTCGCCCACGCCTTCGATCGTCTGCAGGGAGGGCTTGATGACGTTGCGGACGTAGTCCGCCATGAACGTGGGCGAGCGCGTGCCCGAGAGCGACAGCCACATGATGGGCTGGTCCTCGGGGTTGGTCTTGTTGATGATGGGCGGGTCGAGCTCGCGGGGCAGGTTGCGCGCGGCCTGGGCCACGCGCGTCTGCACGTCCTGCAGCGCGAGGTCGATGTTCCGCGACAGCTCGAACTCGACGGTGATGCTGGCCGAGCCCTGCCGCGAGGTGGAGGTGATCTCCTTGACGCCCTCCACGGAGGTGATGGCGTCCTCGACGGGGTCGACGACGTCCGACTCCATGATCTCGGGGGAGGCCCCCTCGTAGCTCAGGGAGACGCTGACCACCGGGAAGTCCACGTCCGGGTTCTGGCTCACCCCGAGCCCCTTGACCACGCCGCCGTACCCGTTGAAGCAGATGAGGCCGAAGCCGATGAGGCCCAGCATCAGCATCCAGGCGAAGACGTGGTTGCGAATGGAGATGTCGGCGAGGGTCGAACCCGTGGCGATCTTCTTGGGGTCTTCCTCTTCTCCTTCGCCGCTTCCCGGCCGTCGCGACTCGTCGGACATGGCTTACTGCGCCTCGGCGCTACTGGACGCGCGCGTGCC
>DASTLK010000509.1:0-7748 GCA_035715025.1 Vicinamibacteria bacterium | reverse complement strand
CCCTCGGGTAGATGTTGCTCATGAGCAGGATCCGGCCGGGCTCGGGCACGGGCAGGGGCCGCAGCAGGACGTGATGGACGACGGTGAACAGGGCGGCGTTGGCGGCGATGCAGACGGCGAGGGTGGAGGCGGCAGTCAGGCTGAACGCTCGGTCCCGGGCCAGGAGCCGCACGGCGCCGCGCAGATCACGGATGAGCCAGTCCAAGGACACCCCCCGAGGCGGACTTCGCCCTCGAGCCTAGGTAACGCGGGAGACCCTTCGATGGTTCCGGTTTCTTCGGTCGCCGAGGCGCTAGTACCGGTTGAACTTCTCGAGCGCCTTCCCCATCGACTTCGTCTCCTTGATGAGAGGCACCATCTTCGTCTCTTTGTCGTCGTACTGGCGCAGCAGCTTCAGGACCTGGGGCAGGAACTCCACCGGGACCACGACGACGCCGGTCTTGTCCGCCACGATCCAGTCCCCGGGGCGGACCACGACGCCGCCGCAGGTGACGGGAACGTTCCGCGCGACGGGAACGTAGCGGCCGACCGAGGTGGCCGGTGTCTGGCTGCGGCTCCACACCGGGAACCCGATCTCCTCGAGCTCCTCGATGTCGCGTGCGCCGCCGTCGATGACCATGCCGGCCAGGCCGCGGACCTTCGCGGTGGTCGCCATCAGGTTGCCGACCCCGGCGATGTCGAGCCCGTCTTCCAGGACCTCGACCATGACGCTGCCGGGCGGGGCCTCGTCCAGCGTCTGGATCTGCAGGTTCGGCCAATCCCGCTTGTCGTTGCGCAGCGCCTTGCGCAGGAGCACCGTCGCCGCCGGCCCGATGACCTTGGCCTTGAACACGGGCTTCATGTCCCTCGCCATGAAGCCGCGCAGTCCGGTCGCCTCGTCCACCGCATCGGCGACGTTGCCGGTGCTCGCCTTCATGAACGTCTCCATGATTTCGCCCGCCGCAGGACCGGTCTCCGCGCGCAGGGACGGCGCCTGACGCGCGGCCGCGGCCAGGACGGCCGGGCACAGGATCGCGGCCACCAACCACCATCTCGTTCTGCTCATTTGAACCTCGCTTGGGCGCCGGCCGTGAAGCCTACCACCGCCGCAGGTGACGGCGCCGCCTCGGCGCGCGATACTCGCGACATGCGCGTGGCCGTCTTCAGCTCGAAGCCCTACGACGTCACGTTCCTGACCGCGGCCAACCGGGCCCGCGGGCACGATCTCCTCTTCCTGGAGCCGCGCCTGGCCCGGGAGACGGCGGCCCTGGCCGCGGGCCGGCCGGCCATCTGCGCGTTCGTGAACGACCAGCTCGACGCGGAGGTGCTCACCCGGCTGGCCGCGGAGGGGACGCGCCTCGTCGCGCTGCGCTCGGCGGGCTTCAACAACGTCGATCTGCCCACGGCCTCGCGCCTCGCATTGACGGTCACGCGCGTGCCCGCCTACTCGCCGCACGCCGTGGCCGAGCACACCGCCGCCCTCATCCTCGCCCTCAACCGCAAGGTGCACCGCGCCTGGGCGCGCATCCGCGAGGGCAACTTCTCGCTGGACGGCCTGCTCGGGTTCGATCTGGTCGGCCGCACCGCGGGAGTGGTGGGCACCGGGAAGATCGGGGCCGCCGTCGCGCGGATCCTCACCGGGTTCGGCTGTCGCGTGCTGGCCTTCGATCCGGTGCCCAGTCCCGAGTGCCTCGCGCTGGGGGCCGCGTACGTGTCTCTCCCGGATCTGCTGGCGGCGTCCGACATCGTCAGCCTGCACTGCCCGCTGACCCCGGAAACGCGGTACCTCGTGGACGAAGCCGCCCTCGCCCGCATGAAGCCCGGGGCCATGCTGATCAACACCGGGCGCGGCGCCCTCGTCGATACCAAGGCGGTGATCGAGGCCCTCAAATCCGGCCGGCTGGGACACCTCGGTCTGGATGTCTACGAGGAGGAGGCCGCCCTCTTCTTCGAGGACCGCTCCTGGGGCATCCTCCAGGACGACGTCTTCGCCCGCCTGCTCACGTTTCCCAACGTGATCGTCACCGGCCACCAGGGCTTCTTCACGGCCGAAGCCCTGGCCGCGATCGCGGACACGACCCTGCAGGCGGTGACGGAGTTCGAGCAAGGGCGCATCCCCGCCACCGCCATCCAGGCCTGAGCCCGCGGCCTCAGAACACCCTCAGCGCCAGCCGGCCGCTGAAGCCCGAGAGGTTCACGCCGTCGATCCTCCGCACCGCGTCGTAGCGCGTGGAGACGACGACGTGCCGCATGACGGACGCGCCCAGCTCTACGTTCGCACCCGGCTCCGTGCGCCAGCTTCCCTGATTGAGGCGCATGACGTACGCATCGCCGCGGACGGCGAGGTAGGGGGCGAAATCGGCGCTGGCCGGAGCGAAGAGGATCCGCGGGCCGACGCCTCCGCGGATGACGCTGGCCTCGCGGTCGAGGTCGCTCAGCCGCTGAGCGCCGACGTCCCAGGCGAGGCCGAGCCCGCGCGGCGACTGGAAGTTCCAGAGGGCGAGGACGGGCGCGAACGAGCGTCGGCCGTAGGTCGATCGCGTCGTCGTCTCGTCCGGCACGAACACCGAGGCGCCCGCGATGACTGAATAATGATGGCCGAAGAGAGTGAGCCGGCCACCATCCTCGGCCCCCGTGGACGGTGGGGAAGCGAGGCCGAGCAGAAGGGGGAAGGCGAGAGCGAGAGGGATTCGACTCGAAATTGTGTATCTCATGAGTAGTAGGATCTCCACCGCAGTTTCCTTGCAAGTACTTTGCCAGTCACGCGTCACAGGAGACCACTTCATGAAGGTTCTTGCCGTCGTCCTCGCGCTCAGCGGGCTGACCGGCGCCGCGCTGGGCGCGGCCGAACCCGTGGTCGTGATCCGATGCGGCCGCCTCATCGACGGCCGCGCCGATCAGGCGACGACCGGGGTCACCGTCCAGATCGTGGGAGAGCGGATCTCCGCCATCGGCAAGGGCCTCATCGCGCCGGCGGGCGCGCGCACGATCGACCTCGGGGACGCCACCTGCCTGCCCGGCTTCATCGACCTCCACGCGCACATCCTGATCAACCCGGGCGACGTGCTCGCCGACTCGCTCCGCAAGTCGAGCGCGCGCAAAGCCCTCGAAGGCCTCCGCAACGCGCGTGTGCGTCTGCAGAATGGCTTCACCACCCTGCGCGACCCTGGGGACGAGGACCTCTACTACTCCACGATCGAGATTCGGGACGCCATCGCCCGCGGTGACTTCGAGGGACCGCGCCTGTTCGTGGCGCCGCACATGATTTCCGCCACCGGCGGCCACGGCGACTTCAACGACCTGGCCGCCGACCTCGCCGTCCAGGTCCCGAACGTCGTGGTCGACGGCCCCGAGGCCATGCGCAAGGCCGTGCGCGAGGAGATCAAGCACGGCGCGGATTGGATCAAGCTCGCCGCGACCGGGGGCGTGATGTCCGCCGCCGACGACCCGCGCGCGCAGGCCTTCACCGACGACGAGCTGCGCGCCGCCGTCGACGAGGCCCACCGCCACGGCCGGAAGGTGACCGTCCACGCCATCGGGACGGGCGGCATCAAGGCGGCACTCCGCGCCGGCGTCGACTGCATCGAGCACGGCGTCCTCATCGACGCCGAGGCGATCGCGATGATGAAGGAGCGCGGGGTGCCCCTGGTCCCCACCGTCTACGTCCTCGACTACATCATCGAGCAGGGCGAGCAGACCGGCATCCCCGCCGACCGCATCGCCAAGGCCCGGGCGCTGCAGAAAGAGCGCGACGCCGCCATCCGGGCCGCGTTCGCCTCCGGCCTTACGATCGCCTTCGGCTCCGACACGATCTTTCCCCACGAGACCGCGAACCGCGAGTTCGCGCGGATGGTGCGCCTCGGGCTCTCGCCCATGGGCGCCATCAAGGCCGCCACCGCCAACGCCGCCCGCGTCCTCGGGATCGATCGGGACCTCGGGACCCTCGAGGCCGGCAAGCGGGCCGACCTCGTGGCCGTGCCGCGGGATCCGCTGGCCGACGTCACCGCCCTCGAGACCGTCTCCTTCGTGATGAAGGACGGCCGCGTGGTCGGGACGCCCCACTGACCATTGCTTGGTCCCGCGCCGCGCCTCATGGCGCCGGAGGCGGGGGGTCGGGGGACTGCAGGAAGGCGACGATCTGCCAGCGGCGTGCGTCGGGGAGATTGGACCAGGACGGCATGCCGGCGCGGAGATCGCCGTTCGTGAGCAGCCAGAAGAGGTCACCGGCCGCGGCCCGGCGGACGGCGACGCTGTCCAGTGGGGGAGCGCTGCGGCCGCCACGCCCGTCCTCGCCGTGGCAGCTCGCGCAATGGCGCGCGACGAGCTTGCGCCCCGCGCGAACGGCATCCGTATTCCCGCCGTAGGGATTTGCGGAATCGGCAGCACGAGCCTCCGCTCGAACGAGGAGAGCCGCGCCCAGGGCGGCCATCGCGAACCTGAGCATCCAGCCGGTTCTCGCCCTCACGGCCGGCCCCGGAACGCACGGCGCACCGCTCGCCCGAATTGCGGGATCTCGTAGGAGACTCCCCAACGCAAGAGGACGCGGTGGCTGTTGTCGTTGAGGCCGAAGGCGGGCGACACGCGCAGGGCGACTCCGCTTGGCAGATCCCACGCGAGGAGCAGGCCCAGATAGTGCGACGTGTCACGAAAGCCGAAGGCTTCGTGAGTGCCCAGGCCCCCATAGACCTCGACGCCCGCCGAGAAGTTCTCGGGGCAGAGGAGGCACGGGTCGGGCCGCGCGGCGAGCGCAAGCGGGCGGCTGATGCCCACGGCGTAGCCGAATTCCCACGCCGTCTCGGCCAGGTTCTTCTCCGCGATGAGGTTCTCCGCGATGTTCCATCCCTTGAAATTGCTGGAGAGGATCAGCTTGGTCTCGATCTCGTTCTTGATCTCCTCCCGCGCGTCCCGGTTCGGCTCCGCGTGATCGGCTTCGCCATCGTGACCGACGACCCCACGCATGATCTTGTCCGCGCCGTTGATCCTCTCGATCTCGACGTAGAGGACCGGGTTGATCCGATGCTCGCGCATCAGGGGTCGGAACCGGTTCTCCCAGCGCGTCCCGGTGAA
This sequence comes from Vicinamibacteria bacterium, assembly GCA_035715025.1. Classification (GTDB taxonomy): domain Bacteria; phylum Acidobacteriota; class Vicinamibacteria; order Fen-336; family Fen-336; genus AA29. The sequence goes on along the minus strand of DASTLK010000509.1, from coordinate 2,702 downwards.
GAGCGTGCTGTCGAGCCGCGTGGTCTGGCCGGTCAGGTAGAACTCCATGGTCCACCAGCCCTTGACCCCGTACTCGAACTCCGTCCATCCGGCCAGGAAATCGCCCGCGCCGCGCTGCTTCGCATAGACGGGGTTGACCGCGATCTCGAGGGCGCCCGGCTCCTCCAGGTGGTGGTCGTAGGTGACGAAGTAGGGCGTCTCCGCCCCGGCCCCACCGGGCAGGGCCGCCAGGCCGCCGAGAATAATGAACATGAAATTCAATTTCAATTTCATGATCGCAAGATTATCACTGATGTCAAGGGCTCGGCCGCGGCGCGGGGCGGCCGGCGTGCCCGCCGTCCCGGAGGCAGGGAACTTGGGCTGCGCCCTCAGCGCACCAGGGCCGCCATCTGGTTGGCAACCTCGATGGCGCGATTCCATTGGTCCTGGGCCTGGTTGAAGACGCGCTGTGCCCGCATCGTCTCGTCCACATGCCGCGCCTGCGCCAGGAGACGTTCGACCATCGGCTTGACCTCACGTGGGTCGACGGCGTTGATATCGGCGCGCTGATGGAGATCGTAGGCACCCTGAGTGAGGTTGCGGAGGTCCGTCACCAGGGTCTCGGTTCCGGGAAAGTTCTTCTGCTGCCTCCAGGCGATCTCATAGGTCCGTGACACCGCATCCGCGAACTGGTGTGAGAGCTGATGGAACTCCTCGAGCTGCGGCCCGGTGAGGCCACCGCCGACGACCGGTCGGGTGGGCCGGTTCCCATAGGGACCGTAGTCCCGATCGTAGTCAGCAGAGCCCGAGTCGCGGTCAGGAACCTCGACATCCTGTCCGGCCGCGGCCCGCTTCATGCGGTCCAGGCCGTCCATGACATCGGGCCAGGCTTGGGCAGTGCTGCCGACCCCGCGCGCGCTGCGCAGCCGAGCCTCGATCCGTCGAGCCCGCAGGATCAGGGAGTCGACGTCGTCGGGGACGTCAGCGGTCGACGCATCATAGTTGTCCATGCGGTCGTGGAAGTCAGCCGCGGCCGTGGCGAAGCTGCGCAGCGCCGGCAGGAGCGTCCGCGCGGTCCGGCTCCCGTGGCGGGCGTCCTCTCGAGCGGAGTCGTAAGCATCGTGCGCCGTGTCGTCGACGTAATTGGCGAGGGCCCGCATGGTCTCGTAACGGCGGCCCTCGAGGGGCTGTTCATAGGTTCCGTACGTGGTCTGAGCGGACACGGTGGAGCTGGCACCAGCCAACATCGCCGTGAGCGCCAACGGCGCGGTGAGCCGCATATATATTCCTCCGAGTGATTGCCAGGGGCGTTCCGGGGACTCGACCGCCACTCGACTGGTGCAAGAAGCGCGCCCGGCAGGGGCTCTGGCGGCCGACGTCGTGTGATCAGGAGGGGAGCTGATGGTGGGCTTCACTCCGTGAGACGCGGCGATCGAAGACCAGGCGGTTCTCGGTCGCAAAGCCCCCAGTCCTCGCCCGCAGCACGCGCAACGCGTCGGCCTCGGGCGTCCGCTCTTCCTGCACGGTGGCGTCGATCGTCCTCTGTGTCACCGCGGGTCTCGCCGCCTGGTTCCCGGCCAACCGGGCTGCCCGCGTGGCGCCGGTGGTGGCCCTACGGTCGGAATAGGCGCACGGCCTCAGGGGACGTCGACGAGGTATCCGCTGACGCTATAGAAGGCGAAGGCGTTGGGCCCGACGGCCGCGCTGAACGTGATGTTGACGACCAGGGCTTCGCCGGCCTCCACGTACATACGGACGGCGTGGCTGGCCACGACCTCCACTTGGCCCGACGCGCAGGTGCCGCACGGGGAGCTGAAAGTAGGTGGTAGGAAATGGGAGAAACGGACGCCTCCGGGAGTGCTGGGGTCGGGGGCCACGCCGAGGGAGAACCGGTTGACGGTGGTGTCCGCGGCGACGCCCACTTCCGACGAGAAGTGCTCGACCACCAGGCGCTTGCCCGCGGGAACGACATAGAGGACGGAATTGGTCGGACCCGTCGGGTGAGCAACGACGGATGCCTGGACCGGCTCGTTGGCGGTCGTCTTGGCCAGTGCGGGCGAAGAGGCAACGGTCAGCGTCAAGAACGAGGCACAGGCCAGCGTGGCGGCGGCGCGGCTTCTCATTCGAACCTCCCCACGACGCGGACCTTCGGGTCCCGTCGCGCTTCTTGGTAGACGCGGAAAAGCGGCAGGGAACGTCTCATCGCGGATGGCCGACGACGTGAATCAGGATTCGCCCGATTCTTGTCGAGCCGCCGTCGATCCGAGATACTCACACGTACGTGTGACCATGGATAGGGCTTGCATGCGATCCGTCCGGATGGGGATTCTTGTCCCGGTGTTGGCGCTTTCCTGCCTCGCCGCGTGGCCTCGGGCGAGCGAGGCCCAGGCGGGTCGGGCCGAGCTCACGGGTCAGGTCCGCGACGAGGGAGGAGCCGTCGTCCCGGAGTGCCACGTGACGGTCACCGAGCTGACCACGAACGTCTCCGTGGTACTCACCACGGGTCCGCAGGGCGTCTTCAGCCTCCCAGACCTGCGGCCGGGCTCCTACCGCATCTCTGCCGAAGCCACCGGCTTCCGGCCGGCAGTGCGGGAAGGAGTGCACCTCGCGACGGGAGAGCGGATCCGAATCGACGTCACCCTCACCGTCGGCGTCTTCAGCGACGCCGCCACCGTGACCGCCGATGCCTCGCTCCTGCAAACGGAGTCGAGCAGCCTGGGTGA
>DASTLK010000508.1:0-4397 GCA_035715025.1 Vicinamibacteria bacterium | reverse complement strand
GAGCGGCCATCGCTGCAACGAGCGCCGGTTCGTGGAGTTCCATCACTTGGACCCCTACGCCCTCGGCGGTGAGGCGACGGTAGACAAGATCGAGTTGCGCTGCCGGCGTCACAACGATTACGAGGGCCGGCTGTACTTCGGGAAGCGCCGCCGCGACGACACCGGAGCCGTGGGCGAGGAGGGCATCTCACGTCGAGCGCAACCGCTCGAGGCCGCCAACTCGTTCCAGAACAAGTTGGCCGGCCGTGCGTCGGCCTCGGCGCGTGATGGAGGAGTCGAGCCTCAACGCTGAGCTCGCCTCCATCGTCTTTCATCGAGAGGCCCGGCGAGCGAGCACGCCGCGATGACCAGCAACAGGAGGCGATCCCGGCCTGAGCCCTACCGCCGATCGCGCACGGCTTGCCGTGTCTCCCGCTCGATGTCCTTGCGCTTGATCGACTCGCGCTTGTCGTGGGACTTCTTGCCGCGGGCCAGCCCGATCTCGACCTTGATGCGCCCGTTCTTGAAGTACGCCTGCAGCGGCACGATCGTGTAGCCCCTCTCCGTCGCCTTGCCCCCGAGCTTGCCGATCTCGCGGCGGTGGAGGAGCAGCTTGCGGTCGCGCCCCTCGAAGTGGTTCTGGATGTTGCCGTGGCTGTAGGGGCCAATGCGGCAGCCCACCAGCCACAGCTCCCCCGCGCGCAGCTCGACGAACGAGTCGCGGAAGTTCAGCCCGCCTTCGCGGATCGACTTCACCTCCGAGCCCACGAGCGCGATGCCGGCCTCCGCCTTCTCGAAGATCTCGTAGTTGAAGAAGGCCTTGCGGTTGGTGGCGATCACCTTCCGGCTCTCGTCGGCCTCGGGGCGCGTCATGACGCCGGGCTCAGTCGAACCGGAGGACGGACTTGATGTCCGAAGGCCCGCGCTCGAAGGCCTGCCGCGCGTCCTCCACGGGCAGGCGCCGCGTGATCATCCGCTCCAGCCATCCGGGGAACCGGACCTGCGCGGTCGCGAGGTCCCGCGCGGCCGCCTCGAAATGGCGGAGGGCGGCGTTCACCGTCCCCAGCACCACCCGGTTGCCCAGGACCATCGACTGGTTGAAGGCGGCGACGTCGACCTGCGTCTTCTTCTCGCCCGCGGTGACGCTGCCCAGGACGCACAGGCCGTTGAGGCCGAGCAGGGCGATGGCCGGCATGACCATCGACGCCGCGCCCGTCGACTCGAAGACGAGGTCGATCGGACCCACGAGCGCGGGGATCCGGTCGACGGGCGTCGCGTCCGTGCTCAGGTAGCGCATGCCCGCGTCCTCGGCCAGCCGCGCTCCGGGGCGGTCGGGTGTGCCGCGCGAGGCCAGCGTGACCCGCAAGCCGCGCAGCGTGAGGACGAGGCCGGCCAGGAGGCCGATCGGCCCCGCCCCCAGGACCAGCGCGTGGCCCGGCTCGTAGACCAGCCGCTGCTGGAAGCGCAGGGCCTGCTCGATGCCCTTCTCGATGAAGCTGAGCGGCTCGACCAGGATCGCGATGGGGCGCATCGAGGGCGGGACGCGCACGAGGTCGTGGGGCGACTCCGCGTAGAGGTCGGACATGAAGCCGTGCAGGCCCTTGATCCCGCGCTCGAGGTAGTGGCCGCTGAGGCACATGTCCTGCTGGCCCTCGACGCAGGCGCGGCAGCGCTCGGGACAGGGCCGCCGGACGGTCGCCACCACGAGGTCACCGCGGCCGAGCGCTCCGCCCGGCGGGGCCTTCTCGACCACTCCGAGGTTCTCGTGCCCGAGGATCAAGTACGGGCTGCCCGGAGGCGCATCGCCGAACTGGGCGGCCTCGATGTCGACGTCCGTCCCGCAGATGCCCGTCTCGAGCACGCGCACGAGCGCGTGCCGATCGCCGCCCTCTGGCTCGGGGACGTCGTCGCGTACGGTCAGGCTGTGGGCGCGGCCGGGGACGACGGTGACGGCTCGCATCGAGACGTCGATTTCATCACAAAAGCGGACGGCGGAGTGACGGAGCTAGCGCCCGTCCTTGTCGAGGTCGCCGGGCGCGGCGCGTTCGACGCGATCCCACGCGTCGCGCGTGGCGCTTTTCGCCTTGTCCCAGCCCAGCTTCGCGCTGATCTTGCCCGTCTCCCAGCCGCGCCGGAGGTCGGGCTCGACGTCGTCGAACTTGCGGCCGCGATAGCGGCTGAACGATTCCCAGCCGTACTGATATGCCGGCCGGAACTCGTCGTAGGTGCCCGAGCCCGCGTACGGACGCGACGCGTAGTTCCGGCGCCAGTACTCGTCCTCGACCGTCGGGTTCACCGCTTCGGCGGCGCCCTTGCCGGCGAGTCCGCCCGCGACGGCACCCACGGCCCCTCCCACCGCGGCGCCGACGGGGCCGCCGACCACCGCACCGACCGCGGCACCGGCGGCTCCGGCGCCGGCGGCACCGGCTCCGACGCCGACGGGATGCGCGCCGGGTGCACCGGTCAAGGGATCACGATTCGCGTCGGCCGGCTTGTTGGGGTCAGCCATTCGAGGGCCTCCTTCGGTTGGCACGTCCACGTGACTACAAGCAAGGACTGCGCCACTTGACGGTAGACTCCACGCCCATGATCCGGTCCTGGAAGGACATGGCGGCCCTCGCCGCCGTCATCGTCCTTTCCGTCGTGTCCGCGGTGGGCCTGACGCGGTTGGGGCCGCCCCCCGCGGCCGACGTGGCTCGTGGCAGCGAGGAAGCGTTCGGACGCGGTCTGCAGCGTCGCGAGCTGCCTCCCGGCGCGGGCCCGCAACGGTGGACGACGGCGCATGCCGCGTTCACCTTCCGCGACCTCCCACGCACGAGCGCCACCCTCACTGTCGAGATCCGGGATGCGCGCGGACCGGTCACCGTCGTCGCGGACGGGGTCGTCGTCGGGCGACTCGATCCTGCCGTGCGTGCCGGCGCCTTCCCGCTCGCGCCCACGGGCCGACGGACGCGCGAGGTCGAGCTCTGGAGCGAACCGTTCCGCGCGGGTGACGGGCGGCTTCTCGGCGCGCTCCTCGGGCGCGTCGCGATCGCGACCGCGGAGCGAGACTCCTGGCCACCGCCGGCCATCCTTCTCGAGCTGCTCCTGCCCGCGCTCGTGGCCCTCGCGTCCTCGCGTCTGGCCGGCCTGCGTCCCGCGTCCGCCCTCGCCGTCGCGCTGGTGACGATCGCGCTGGCGACGGCGGCCCTGTGGCCGTCAGGCCTGGCCCATTCTCCGTACGGCCCGCGTCTGGGCGCGCTGTCGTGCGCGGGATCGGTCCTGGCCCTGGCCTTCGCGCGGAGCGTGGCCACGCGCCATCCCGCGGCGGCGGCGGCGGCCTTCGTCGCGTTGACGGCGGGCTGGTGGGTCCAGGTGGTGGCGGCCACGTCTCCGGTCATGGTCGTGAGCGACGTGGTCTTCCACGCCAACAAGCTGGCCGCGGTGTCGGCGGGCGAGCTGTTCCCCGTGAGTGTCACCCAGCACGCGCGTCCCTTCCGCTTCCCGTACGGCGTCTCTTTCTATGCGGTGCTCGCTCCGCTCGCCCGCGCCGGACTGGACGCGGTGGAACTCGTGCGCGTGGGCGCCGCCGCCGCGGGTCTGGCCGCCACCGCGGCCGTGTTCCTGCTGGCCCTCTCCGCCATCGGGCCCTGCGCGGCCGCCCTGGCCGCGGTCCTCCTCCAGGTCCTGCCCGGCGCCTTCGACGTCGCGTACTCGTATGGGAACCTGTCGAACGCGTTCGGCCAGTCCGCGACCGTCCTCTTCTTCTGCTGGTGGGCGGGGCGAGCGCCCGGACGCTGGCCGGTCGGGGCCGCGCTCCTCGCGCTGGCGGCGCTGGCCCACTTCTCGAGCTTCGTGTTCGTGGTGGCCCTGGTGGCGGCGCTCGTGATCGCGGAGATGCGATCGCCCGAGGGCGATCGCACGCGGCTGTGGGCGGCCGGTATCGGCCTGCTGCTGGCCGCGGGCTACTACGCGCACTTCGCCGGTCTCATCTGGGAGCAGGTCCCGCGGCTGCTCGAAGGCGGGGGACAGGGCCGGGGCGCGTCTCGCTCCGCCTGGGACGCGCTGCGATTACAAGTGGTGGGAGCGATCGGCACGCCCTGGCATCCGCTGCGGGATCCCGGCTCCTGGGGCCTGCCGGCAGTCGTCCTGGCCTGGCTGGGCCGGCCCCGCCCGACCCCGGCCAGCCGGTACGAGCGCGACCTCGCCGCGTACTGGCTCGCCGGCCTGGCGCTCGCCCTGCCCGCGATCCTGTCGCCGCTCGAGGTCCGCTACCTGTACGGCCTGACCGCGGCGGTGGCGCTCTGCGCCGGGGGCGGAGCGGCTCGGCTGGAGGCAGCGGGAGGCGCGCGCCGCCTCGCCGGACGCGGGCTCGTGGTGGCCCAGATCGTCCTCGGTGCGCGCGCGATCGCCGAGGCCGTCGTCGTCCGCTACCGCCT
>DASTLK010000507.1:0-8615 GCA_035715025.1 Vicinamibacteria bacterium | reverse complement strand
TGGAGGACTCCGCGCTCGTGCGCGGCGGCCAGCCCCGCGCAGATCTGTCGCGCGATCTCGAGGCCCTTGTCCCTGGGCAGATGGCCGATGCGGCGGAGCAGCGCAGCGAGGTCCTCGCCGTCCACGTACTCCATGGTGAGGAAGTGCTGGCCGTCCACCTCGCCCACGTCGTGGACACGACACACGTTCGGGTGCGTCACCTCGCGGGCCAGCCGCGCCTCCGCGAACAGGCGCGCGAGCCGCGAGGGATCGGTGGCCATGGCGGCCGGGAGGAACTTCAGCGCCACGACCTGGCCGAGCTTGAGGTCGTCGGCGCGGTACACCTCGCCCATGCCCCCCTGGCCGAGCAGGGCCACGATGCGGTACCGGTTCGCCACCACGACGCCGGAAGGGAATCGGGCGTGGCCGGCGTCGCTCGTGCGCAGCACGGGAGAGGTCGCCGACTCCGACGTCGTACGCGTCGGGAACTCCGAGCTCATGGCCAGCGGAACTGTGGTGCCAACCCCGTCGACAGTCAACCCGAATGAACCAGGGTCCGCAGCCGCGGTCGTGAATCAAGAGGTAATACGATAGGGGCGAGCCCGGCGAGTAGAGAGGGCTCTCGCGTGGGCGGACGGGCAGGGGAAGGGGAAGGGATGGAACGCGAGTATCTGAACCTGATCGGCGGGAAGTGGGGCCCGGCCACGGGCGGCGCCACCAGTCCTGACCGCAACCCGGCACGCCGCGACGAGGTGGTCGCCGTCTTCCCGTCCGCGGGCAAGGAAGATGCGATCCGCGCCGCGGAGGCGGCCGCGCAGGCCTTCCCCGGCTGGGCGCGCACGCCCATGCCGAAGCGTGGCGAGATCCTGCTCAAGGCGGCCGCGCTGCTGGAGCAACGGCTGGACGTGGTGGCGGAGGCCCTCACCCGCGAGGAAGGCAAGACGCTGGGCGAGAGCAAGGGCGAGGTCGCGCGCGGGGTCAGCCTCCTGCGCTACTACGCGGGGGAGGCGCTCCAGCCGACGGGCGAGGTGTACGGCTCCGCTTCCCCGAGCACGTTCCTCTTCGCCGAACGCGTGCCCCTGGGACCGGTCGCCTTGATCACGCCCTGGAACTTTCCCGTGGCCATTCCGACGTGGAAGGTCGCGCCCGCCCTCGCCTTCGGCAACACGGTCGTGCTCAAGCCGGCGGAGCTGACCCCGCTCACCGCCTGGCACCTGGCCGACGTCCTGGACAAGGCCGGCCTGCCCCCCGGAGTGTTGAACCTGGTGGTGGGCCGCGGATCCCAGGTCGGCCCGGCCCTGGTGGAGAGTTCGCACATCAAGGCCATCAGCTTCACCGGCTCGAACGCCGTCGGCTCGAAGCTGGCCGCGCAATGCGCGGAGCGCGGGATCAAGTTCCAGCTCGAGATGGGCGGCAAGAACCCGGTGGTGGTCCTCGGCGACGCCGATCTCGACAAGGCGGTGGAGGTGACCATCGCCGGGGCCATGCTGTCCACGGGCCAGAAGTGCACGGCCACCAGCCGCGTGATCGTCCAGCGCGACGTCCTCGACGGCTTCCGGCAGCGGCTGGCCGCCAGGGCCTCTTCCTTGAAAGTGGGCGACGGCATGAAGGCCGACACCTACATGGGCCCCCTGGTGAGCGCGGACGCCGAGAAGACCGTGCTCGACTACATCGAGGTGGGCAAGCACGAAGGCGCGCGCGTCTTGACCGGAGGATCCAAGCTCCAGGGCGGAGAGTACGACCAGGGATACTTCGTGGCCCCGACCGTGTTCGACGGCGTGCGGCCCGACATGCGGATCGCCCAGGAGGAGATCTTCGGCCCGGTGGTCGCGGTGATGGAGGCGCGAGACTTCGACCAGGCGGTGGCGCTCGCCAACGATACCCGGTTCGGCCTGAGCGCTTCCGTCGTGACCCGCGACCTGGGCCTGGCCCTGCGCTTCATCCGCGAGATCGACGCGGGCATCGTCCACGTCAACTCGCAGACCGCGGGCGCCGAGCCCCAGGTGCCTTTCGGCGGCTTCAAGGGCTCGAGCAGCGGCACGCGCGAGCAGGGGAAGGCGGCGCGCGAGTTCTTCACGCAGATCAAGACCGTGTATCTCGATCCGCCCTAGCGGCGAGCGTCTATCGCGCCACGCCGAAGCTGAGGACCGTCTTCGAGCGGTACTCCTGGCCTGGCCGCAGGACGGTCGAGGGGAACGTGGGCTGGTTCGGGGAATCCGGGAAGTGCTGGGTCTCCAGGCACAGGGCCCACCGCTTCTTGTAGACGACCCCGCCCTTGCCGGTGACGCTGCCGTCGAGGAAGTTCCCGGAATAGAACTGCACGCCGGGCTCGGTGGTCTGGACGTCGAGCGTGCGCCCGCTGGCGGGATCGACCACCCGCGCGGCATGGACGAGGCCCTCCCCCGTCCGGTTCACCACGAAGTTGTGGTCGTAGCCGCCGCCGCGGCGGAGCTGCTCGTCGTCCTGGCCGATGCGGGCGCCGACGGCGGTGGGCTTCCGGAAGTCGAACGGCGTGCCCTCCACGGGCGCGAGCGGTCCGAGCGGGATGAGCGTGGCATCGACGGGCGTGAATCGGTCGGCGTCGAGGGTCAGCTCGTGGCCGAGGACATCGGTCTTCCCGCCCGTCAGGTTGAAGTACGAGTGCTGGGTGAGGTTGACGATCGTCGGCTTGTCGGTGGTGGCCGCGTATTCGAGGCGCAGCTCGTCGCGTTCCGTCAAGGTGTAGGTCACGCGGGCGCTCAGCGTACCCGGATAACCCTCCTCGCCGTCGGGGCTGGTGTAGCGGAAGGTCACGGAGGCGCCGTCCGGCGTGGACGCGGACTCGCCTTTCCAGACGACCTTGTCGAATCCTTTCACCCCGCCGTGGAGGTGGTTGGGCCCGTTGTTGGTGGCGAGCGTGTAGGTCTGGCCGTCGAGCATGAAGCGGCCCTTGGCGATGCGGTTGCCGTAGCGGCCGACGACGGCCCCGAAATAGGACGGCTGGCGGAGGTAACCGGCCAGATCGTCGTGGCCGAGGACGACGTCGTCGAACCGTCCCGCCCGATCGGGGACGCGCAGGGAGACGATGACGGCTCCATAGGTGATCGCCCGCACCTCGATGCCGTGAGCGTTGCGCAGCGCGAAGGATTCGACCGCCGTCCCGTCCGGCGTGCGGCCGAAAGGAGCGCGGCTCACCGCGGGCTTGCCGGCGGGCGCGAAAAGCAGGACGCAGCCTGCGAGGAGACTCGCGCGACCAGACTTCATGCTCCACCTCCGCCGCATTGCCCTTGTCTCCGATCGACGGCCGCCCGATAATTCCGTCGTATCATATGGCAAGAGTTCCCCTTCCCACGCCCACGCCGTCGCCTCGTGGCTACCCGCGTGGAGGGTTGCACGGCCAGATCGTGCACGCCATCGGCCGCCGCATCCTCAGCGGCGAGATCCGGCCGGGCGAGCTCCTCCCCGCCGACCCCGAGCTGCGTGCCAGCCGCACCGTGGTGCGGGAAGCGGTCAAGGTGCTGGCCGCCAAGGGGCTCGTGGAATCGCGCCCCAAGACGGGCACCCGCGTGCGGCGGCCCGAGTCCTGGAACCTCCTCGATCCCGACGTCCTGGCCTGGCAGCAGGAAGGCATGCCCCAGCCGGCCTTCCTGCGCAAGCTCACCGAGGTGCGCCTCATCGTCGAGCCGGCGGCGGCGGAGCGGGCGGCGCAGCGCGCCCGCCCGGCCGCGCTGGCCGCCCTCGACGCGGCCTTTCGCGACATGGAGGCGGCCGTCGCCCGTTCCCCGCCGGATTACGAAGCCTTCGATCAGGCGGACATCCGCTTCCACCGCGCGATCCTGCAAGCCTGCGACAACGACGTGCTCGAGCAGATGAGCGCGATGGTCTATTCGGCCCTGCTCGTCAGCTTCCACGCCACCAGCCGCCTGCGCGGCCGCGCCCGCGCTTCGCTGCCGGGGCACCGGGCCATCCTGGAGGCCATCCGCGGCCACCGGCCACGCCGGGCCGGCGCGGCCATGCGCCGGCTCGTGCAGAGCACGGCCCACGAGATCGAAGCCCTGCCCCGGAAGCGCCCGCGGCGCGGCTGATCCGCCCGCGCCCCTACTAGTCGTATCATATGCATGAATGTCGGGCCGACTGGAGGGCAAGGTCGCGCTGGTGACCGGAGGCGCGCAGGGCATCGGCCGCGCCATCGTCGAGAAGCTCGCCCAGGAGGGAGCGCGCGTGAGCTTCCTCGACCTGGACGAGGTGGGGGGCGCGGCCGCCGCGCGCGCCCTGGCCGTATCCTTCACGCGGGCGGACGTCACTCGCGAAAGCGAGGTGCAGGCGGCCCTCGCGCAGGTGATCGCGCGGGAGGGCGGCCTCGACGTGCTCGTGAACAACGCCGGCGTGAACGCCTACTTCGACGCCTCGGCCATGACGGAGGCGGAGTGGGACACGGTGTTCGCGGTGGACCTCAAGGGGGCCTGGCTCTGCTGCAAGCACGCACTGCCGGCGATGAAGCGCGCCGCACGCGGGTCCATCGTCAACATCGCCTCCATCCACGCCAGGCTCACCATCGCCGGCATGTTCCCGTACGCGGCGGCCAAGGCGGGCCTGGTCGGCCTCACGCGCAGCCTGGCCCTCGACTGCGCGCCCGCGGGCATCCGCGTCAACGCCGTGCTGCCCGGATGGACGCGCACACGCCTGGTGGAGGAATGGTTCCGGATGCAGCCGGATCCCGCGGAGGCCGAGCGCAAGGTGGTGGCCGTGCATCCGCTGGGCCGCCTGGCCACGCCCATGGAGGTCGCGAACCTCGTCGCCTTCGTCGCCTCCGACGAGGCTTCCGCCATCACGGGCGCGGCCCTGGCCGTGGACGGCGGGCTGAGCGCGCGGTTCGCGACGTGAGCAGTCCCGCCGCCGGGGATCCTCGGAAAGGAAGCGTATCCATGCGCCAGGCGCGATCGATCCTCAGCGGCCTCCGCCTTCCGCAGGCCGACGCCCACGACTTGCCGGAATCGGCCAAGCGGTTCGCCGACGGCGGCCAGTATCGGATCGAGATCCCGTCCGTGGAAGGGCCGCGAGCCCTGGAAGCGGTGGTGGCGGCCGCGGCCGAGCACGGCGTCGGCATCCACCGCATCAGCCAGGGCAGCGGCATCATGCTGCTCACGGACGCCGAGATCTCCGCCATGCTCGCGCTGGGCCGCGCCCGGGGCATGGAGGTGTGCCTCTTCGTGGGACCGCGCGCGTCCTGGGACGTCGGCGTGCAGGCGGCCAGCGCGAGCGGCCGCGTCCTGGGCGCCTCCCTGCGCGGCGCGGACCAGCTCGTCTACGGCATCGAGGACGTGCTCCGCGCCTCCGCGCTCGGAGTGCGCTCGGTGCTGGTCGGCGACGTCGGCCACCTCATGGTGCTGGGCCGCATGAAGGCCAGGGGCGACCTTCCGTCCGACTTCGTGCTCAAGACCTCGATCACCCTGCCCGCGGCCAACCCCGCCACCGCGCGCGTGCTGGAGGACCTGGGCGCCACATCCGTCAACCTTCCCGTCGACCTCTCGCTGGCCCAGATCGCGGCCATACGGCAGGCCATCGACGTCGCCATCGACTTCTACGTGGAGAGCCCGGACGACTTCGGAGGGGCCGTGCGTCACTACGAGATCCCGGAGCTGGTGCGCGTGGCCGCGCCCATCTACCTGAAGTTCGGCCTCCGCAACGCGCCCGGCCTGTATCCGAGCGGCCAGCACCTGGAGGCCGCGGTGCTCGCGTTGTCGCGTGAGCGCGTGCGCCGCGCCGCCATCGGCCTCGGCATCCTCCGCCGCTATGCCCCCGGCGCCGTGGCCTCGCCCCTGGGACCGAGTCGATGACGCCCCGGAGCTCCCGTGCCGCCAAGGGCGCGCGGCGGTCGCGTCGCGTTCCGTCCGCGCCAAGGATCCGGCCCGCGGCCGCGCACAAGATCGTGGACCTGCGCACCACGGTGGTGGGAACGCCGTGGCGCGAGCTGGTGTTCGTGGAGCTCACCACCGACTCGGGCCTGGTGGGAGTGGGCGAGGTCCGCATCGTCAACAAGACGGACACCCTCGTGGCCTGCCTGCACGAGCTGGGGCCGCGCTACGTCGTGGGCTCGGATCCCTTCGACGTGGAGCGGCTCGCCTGGAACGTGCAGCGCGCGGAATACGGGCGCCCGGGGGAGGTGACGCAGTCGGCCCTGGCCGCGTTCGACATCGCGTGCTGGGACTTGATGGGGCAGGCGTTGGGCGTGCCGGTGTGGAAGCTCCTCGGCGGCCGCTTCCGGGACCGCGTCCTCGCCTATGCCAACGGCTGGTACCAGGCGGAGCGCGATCCGCAAGTGATCGCGCGCCTCGCCCGCGGCGTGGTGAAGCGGGGTTACCGGGGACTCAAGCTGGACCCCTTCGGGGCGGCCAGCGCCGAGCTGTCCGCCGCCGAGCGCCGGCGCGCCGTCGCCATCGTGGCCGCCGTCCGTGAGGCCGTCGGCCCGGACGTGCAGGTCATGGTCGAGATGCACGGGCGGTTCACTCCGGGCACGGCCGCGCAGGTGGCGGCGCTGCTCGAGCCCTACGCGCCGGAGTGGATCGAGGAGCCGGTGCCGCCCGAGAACGCGGCCACGCTCGCGCGCGTGCGCGCGGCCACGGGCCTCACCATCGCCACCGGCGAGCGCGCCCACACCATGGAGGACATCCGCCCCTTCCTCGAGGGCGGATGCGTGGACGTCGTGCAGGTGGACCTCACCCACTTCGGCGGCTTCCTCCCCATGAAGCGCCTGGCCGGCTGGGCCGACGCCTACTACCTGCTGCTCGCGCCCCACAACGTCTGCGGTCCGGTGGGGACCATGGCCAACCTGCACCTGGCGGTGGCGACTCCGAACTACAAGGTGCTCGAGCATTTCAACGACTTCGCCGACGGCTGGGTCCAGGACCTGGTGGACGCGCCGCCGCGCATCGATCCGAGCGACGGATGCTTCCCCCTGCCCGACCGTCCCGGCCTCGGCCTCGCGCTCGATCACGAGGCCTGCGCGGCGCACCCCCGCACCGGCGGCCGCATCCAGCTCTTCGAGCCGGGCTGGGAGCGCCGCGGCTTCGGCGCGGCGAAGACCGGACGCAAGCGGCGCTCATGACCGCGGCCGCCGTCGAGCTGGTGCTGGACGCACGGGCGGACCTGGGCGAAGGGCCGCGTTGGGACCCCGCCCACCAGCGCCTGCTCTGGGTGGACATCATGCGCGGCCGGGTCCACGCCTTCACGCCCTCCACCGGCGCCTGCCGGAACGTCGCCGTCGGCCAGCCCGTGGGTGCGCTGGCGTGCCGCAGCGACGGAAGCCTGGTGCTCGCGGTCGCCGGCGGCTTCGCGCGCCTGGATCTGGAGTCGCAGAGCTTCGAGATGCAGGCCGCGGTGGAGGCGGACCGCCCCCAGAACCGGATGAACGACGGCGCCTGCGACGGCGCCGGCCGGTTCTGGGCGGGCACGATGGCGCTGGATGAGGGGCCAGGCGCGGGCGCGCTCTATCGCCTCGACCCCGACCTCACCGTGCACACCATGCTGACCGGCGTGTCGATCTCGAACGGCCTGGACTGGAGCCTGGACGGCCGCCGCATGTACTACGTCGACAGCCCGACCCGCCGCATCGACGTCTTGGACTTCGACCTGGCCACGGGATCGATCGCGAACCGCCGGACGTTCGTGGAAGTGCCCGCCGATGCGGGAGTGCCGGACGGGCTGACCGTCGATGCGGCGGGCTTCGTATGGCTGGCCCTCTGGGGCGGGGCGGCCTTGCGCCGCTACGCTCCGGACGGGACGCTGGAGCGCGTGGTGCCGCTTCCGGTGACGCATCCCACGAGCTGTGCGTTCGGCGGGGCCGGCCTCGACGAGCTGTACGTCACCAGCGCCCGCCGCCCGCTCACCGCGGAGGAGAAGGCGCGCCAGACCCAGGCCGGAGGCGTGTTCCGCCTGCGCCCGGGCGTGGCCGGCCGGCCCGCGAATCTCTTCGGACGACCGGCGTGAGCGGGCTCGAGTTCCACGACATCCACAAGTCGTTCCGCGCCGTGCAGGCGCTGCGCGGTGTGAGCGTGTCGGTGGCGGCGGGCGAGGCGCACGCGATCGTGGGCGAGAACGGGGCGGGCAAGTCGACCCTCCTCCGCATCCTGGCCGGGAGCATCGTGCCCGACCACGGCGAGCTGCGCCTGGATGGCGAGCGGCTGCGACTGCACGCGCCCCGCGATGCGCTCTCTCGCGGGATCGGCGTCGTTCACCAGGAGATGCTCGCCTTCCCGAACCTGAGTGTGACCGCCAACGTGTTCGCCGGGCGCGAGCTGACGGGGCCCGGGGGGCGCCTGCGCGAGCGGGCCATGCGCGAGCGCACGCGCGAGCTGCTCGCGCGCCTCCACCTCGACGTCTCGCCCGACGCGCGCATGGAAAGCCTGCCCACCGCGCCACGGCAGCTGGTGCAGGTTGCACGTGCCCTCGTCTTCGAATGCCGGATCCTGGCCCTGGACGAGCCCACGACTTCCTTGACCGACGCCGAGACCGACCACCTGTTCGCGATACTCGAGGACCTGCGCCACCGCGGCCTCACCCTCCTCTACGTCTCCCATCGCCTGCCCGAGGTCTTCCGCCTCTGCGACCGCATCACGGTACTGCGCGACGGGGGCCACGTGGGCACGTTCCGGCGCGCC
>DASTLK010000506.1:0-4990 GCA_035715025.1 Vicinamibacteria bacterium | reverse complement strand
CGCGGGTGCAGTTGGCCCCGCGGCCACGCTTTGCGTCATTCGAGGCGGGGACGCAAGAGCGAGACGCAGCCGAGGGTACGATTGACGTCCATGAATCGCACACTCTTACGACAGAGACGCCGGTTCGCAGTCGTTGGGGTCGTTCTCGCCCTCGCCGGTTGCGACGCCTACTACGACGCCGCTCGCGCCGCCATCGGCGCGGAGCGTGCGGCAGCCGGCGCGCCGCTTCCCGCCACGGCCTCGAACGCCGTCGCGGAGAAGGACACTGCTCTCGAGAACGCCTGGTTCGAGCGCAACTTCCTCCAGGCCTATCGCCGCGTCGGACGCCACAATGCCAAATGGGACGCCGCGGTCGAGAGCTTCCTGCGCGAGAGCGCTCCGAGCCTCATGCGCATCCCTCCAGACGCGACCCGGGACGCGCAGGGGCGAGCGAAGACCATCCTCGACGCCGGCTGCGACGATCCGATGATGTTGTACTTCGCCGCCCGCACCTGGCTGCTGCAAGGCGGGCCGTCCCGAGAGACCTCGGAGCTGTTCGAGCGAGCGGTCGCGGGCATGCACGACACACCGTACCCGCGCGCGGTGGCGCGCCTGGCCGCGTCCGGCCTGCGCGCCGATTACGAACGCCGCGCGGAGGGAACGGGCAAGCGCGCGGCCCTCGATCCCATCGAGCTCCGCTGGTTCAAGGAGTCTCTGACGGACGGGAGCTATGCGCCCGACGAGGACGTCGTCCTCGCGGACCACCTACTCGTCGGCACCGGAAACGAGCTTTTCGAGCGCAACGACGCCGCGGTGGACGCCGCGGTGCAGTCGGCTCCCTGGACCGATCCCTGGCTGCGTCTCGTGATCACGGGAGAGCGAAACATCGAGGAGGCCTGGAACTCCCGCGGCACGCAGTACGGGGACAAGGTCAAGGGCGAGGAATGGAAGGGGATGGAGGAGAGCCTGGCCGCGGCGCGCAAGGCGCTCACCGAGAGCTGGAAGCTCCGTCCCGATCGTCCGGAGGCGGCGACGGCCATGATCAACGTTGCCATGGCGGGCGGGGCGCGGGGCGAGACTCCGCGCCTGTGGTTCGACCGGGCCGTGGGCGCGCGGTTCGACTACATGCTGGCCTACGACGCGCTCAAGGACGCACTGCGGGCGAGATGGTCCGGGGATCCCGGCGCGCTCCTCGCGTTCGCGCGCGAGTGCGCGGCCACTCGCCGCTTCGACACGGCGGTGCCCCTGGAGGCATTCTGGGCCGTCGAGCAGATGGAGTGGGACGCCGCCGACGAGGCGCGGGGGGGCGGCCGGATCGAGGATCCCGAGGAGGCGCGGCGCGTCGCGGAGGCCGCCGTGCTGCCCGCGTCGGCCTACAAGAGCCCGGATGTCTACGAGCTGATCTCGACGGTCCTGGAGCGCTACCGCCGCAATCCTGGCAACGATGGATGGCGGCGGTACGCGTCCTACCAGGCCTACGTCAACTACAAGGCCGAGCGCTACGAGGATGCACGCAAGGAGCTCGACAACCTCTCCGGCCAGCTGGAGCCCGACGCGCGGGAGTGGGTGGGCGGGACGCTGCCGGAGGCGCGCATCTATGCACTGGCTTCGCCGCTCGGAAGCGAGGTCAAGCACGTGGAGGAGCTCTATCGCGCGGGCAAGCTCGGTGAAGCGGTTCCTCTACTCGCGAAAGCGCGGGCCGGCGCTCCGCCCCAGGCGCAACCCTATTTCGATCAGCGCCTGGCCGCGGGCCGGATCGAAGCCGACCTGGCCGCGGGTCGGGTGGCCACGCTCTTTCCGACGAAGACGCTGGCCGGATGGACGCCTCAGCAAGGGACGTGGCGCGTCGAGAGCGACGGCTCGCTCGTCGCCACCAGCGACGCGCACGGCCACCTCATCGCGGCGGACGCCCACGCAGGCTCCAACCTCGAGGTCGCCGCGGACATCGAGATCGTGTCGACTTCGAACGGCCAGTTCCAGGCCGGAGTCATCCTCGGCCGCGACATCTCCATGGAGTCGCAGGACTGGCTGAGCTTCCGCGTGAAGAACACCGCGCACGAGGGCAGGGTCGTGTACTTCTCGCGGCACTTCTACAAGCCGGCGCAGGTCGTGCCCTACACCGTCGGCCTCAAGTGCCGCGTGGTCGTGCAGTCTTGGGGCGGGCACCTCTGGGCCTACGTGGACGGCAAGCCGATGGTGAGCGACTACGTGCCGGAGTGGCAGATGACTCCCGGCAGCTACACGCAGTTCGGCTTCGGCGGCTACCTCGACGACAACACAACGGTCGTGCGGTATTCGAACATTCGTGTTCGGCGCCTCACCGCTGCGCCGACCCCTCCCAGGGAAGGCGCGGCGGCGGGAAAACCAGCGGGACGATGAGCCGGCCGCGCTCCGTTCTGCTGCTTCTCACGGGTGTCCTGAGCGTCGGCGGCTACGGCTTCCAACGCGTGGACGAAGCGGCGCTCGTCGCCGAGAGGGACGACGCGATCGCGAAGGTGAAGCGGATCGTCAACCAGCCGGTGGCGGCACTGCCAATCGAACCGGGAACTTCGGTCGCGACATTCCAACCCGGGTGGTTCCACGAAGGAGCGAACCGGCCGAACTTCCTCGCCACCGACGTCCGCGCCTGGCAAAAGTTCCCCTATGACGATTACGGCTACGTGACGTCCGACCTCAATCCCGGCGTGATGTTCCGCGGGCGCGACCTCGAGTTCAACCCGGAGACCAAGTTCTTCTACACGGACCGTTCGCTGCCGAAGAAGCGCCTCACGGAAGCCGAGATGGCCGAGATCAACCGGCTCTATCGGATCATCGGCGCACGCGAGGAGGACCTCGCGCGCCTGCGCGGTGAGCCGCTCCCGGGCGCCCGCGCGGCCGCGCGCCGGCAAGCCGCGCCCAGCGGAGGCCAGACGGCCAGTGGCGGCGCGGCCACCGATCCGGCAGCCACGCCGACGCCGAAGCTCCCGTACGTAGTCGCCGGCGCCCTGCTTCTCGCGCTCGCCGTCACCGTCGCTCGACGCCGCGCCACGACGCGTCACTGACGTAATGAGTAGGCTAGGAGCGGCCGGACGATTGGTCAGTGTCGTGTTCCTTCTGGCCGCAACGGCGTGCGCTTCGTCGGTCCCGTCCGATCCGCGGACCGCGAGGGCGGTGGTCGATCAGCTCAAACCTGGCCGGACGATGACCGTGGCGACACTGTTCGACATGGTCGAGAAGGCGGCCTCGGAGAGCCACTATGTTGCCCGCGAGCAGTTTAGTCTCGTCGTAGGCTGCGTGAAGACTGAGATCCTCATGCATGTTCGTGCGGAGAGCGGACCGAGGTGGCGGGACTTTGCGGTCTGGGTGATCCAATCCCAGCCAAAAGGGAGCGCGGACTGGGTGCCGTTCAGTGAGACCTGGAGCAAGGAGCACGTGAGGGCGTTTCTGACTGCGATTCCAACCTGTGACGACGTGGTGGTCATGGTCGGTGGAGAGATTATCGATGTCACGCTAGATGATCGTTGGATGATTCGCGATGTCACCCACCAACCCATTCTCTCTTCCTCCGATACCTTGGAGAGCGTCACGCGCACGCTCAGGGAGCGTAACGGGCCCCAGCCGCCGGCGGAAGCTTCACCGAGCATCCGGCCGATACCCTGACATCGCCACATAACCGTTCTTCACGCCCCATCGCGTGAGGAAATGGAACTCATGGTGGGGTCGCGCGCGTACCTTAAGTCATATGCGCGCGATCCGAGGTCTCACGACAGCGGCCGCTCTCCTGTCCGTGGCCTGCATGCCGCCGGAATGGGGAGCCAACGGCCTGCTTCATCCCACGCGGCGGCGCCTCGTGGCGACGCCGGACCTTCCACACGAGGACGTTGCCTTTCGAAGTGACGGCCTGCTGCTCAAAGGCTGGCTCTTCCATGCCAGCGGGGCGCGACGGGGCCTGATCGTTCATCTTCACGGCGTGGCCGACAACCGAAGCTCTGGCGTGGGCATTGCCCAGCGCTTCGTGCCCAAGGGCTACGACGTCCTCACCTACGACAGTCGGGCGCACGGCGAATCGGAGGGCGAGGACTGCACGTACGGCTTCTACGAGAAGCGCGACCTCAGCCGGGCGCTGGACGCGATACATGCTGAGGAGGCCGTGCTCTTCGGATCCTCGCTCGGCGCCGCCGTCGCCCTCCAGGCGGCGGCCGAGGATCCGCGAGTCCGAGGCGTGATCGCGCAATCGCCCTTCTCGGACCTGGAGACGGTCGCCCGCGAGCGCGCCCCGTGGATCGCGACCTCGGCCGAGATCGCGGAAGCCTTCGCGATTGCGGAGAGGAAGGGGCACTTCCGGATCGCCGACGTGTCACCTCGGCTGGCCGCCTCGCGGATCCACGTCCCCGTCTTCCTCATCCACGGCGAGAAGGATCGCGAGACCCCTCCCGCTCACTCGCGGCGAATCTACGATGCACTTCGGGAGCCGCGGAGACTGCTCCTCGTGCCCGGCGCCGATCACAACGACGTCCTCCGGGGCGAGGACGTCTGGCGGGAGATCGAGGCGTGGCTCGCCGCGTTGCCGTCCTCGAGGGGGGATTGAGCGCTAGAATGGCCCTTCGCCATGAGCTCGCCCGTCTCCTCCTCTGCGTCCGGGCCCTCTCCTAGCCCCAGTCGCAAGCCCTTCGTCGTCATCGTCATGCCCGCCTACAACGCGGCCAAGACGCTGGAGGACACGTTCCGGCGGATCCCGGAGGGGTACTACGACGAAGTGATCGTCGTCGACGATTTCAGCCGCGACGACACGGCGGAGCTCGCGAAGCGGCTCAACCTCAAGGCCATCCGCCACCCGCACAACGTCGGCTACGGTGGGAACCAGAAGACCTGCTACATGGAGGCGCTGCGCGACGGGGCGGACATCGTGGTCATGCTCCATCCGGACGGGCAGTACGACCCCGCGATCATCCCCGAGATGATCAAGCCCATCCAGGAAGGCCGCGCGGACATGGTGCTCGGCTCGCGCATGATGACCCCGGGCGGCGCGGCC
>DASTLK010000505.1:0-11796 GCA_035715025.1 Vicinamibacteria bacterium | reverse complement strand
CGCTGCTGTTCGGGCTTGCTGTCGGTGTGCTGGATGAACACCGCGAGCAGCCTCAGCGCGTCGCGATGGGCGCGCGGCGCCCCCCCCGCGCTCTCGTCCACCTGGTCCAGCTCCGCCCAGGCCCAACCCTCGTCGGGCTTGCTCTCGATCTTGTCGCCGGGCAGGCGGCGCTCGATGCTGGCGATCTCGAACGTCTTCTCCGGGACACGCTTCTCCGAGCTCCAGTACCAGGGCTCGATGGGACAGTTGCGGCACGTCACCTGCACGGGATACATGCGGTCGGCCCCGAAACCGAGGGCCCAGAACAGGCGCGTGGCCGCGACTTCCGCGTAGACCTCGCCGTTCTTGCGCCCGTACTTCACCTTCACCACGTCGTCCGGCTTCAGCGCGCAGTCGAACTTCGGCGTCGTGCCCGTGAGGGGCGCCTGCGGCGTGATGTAGTCGCAAGCCACCGACTCGTCGAACTTGAACGCGTCGTCTCCCTGCGGGCCGACCAGGAGGTCCTTGGATGCAACGCGGGTCGCCTGCCACACCATGGCGCGCCGCACGTAGGCCGCTCGCTCCTCCGGCGTGACGTGGCCCAGATCCCGAGCGGTGGCCGGGGAAGGAGACGGGGCGGGACGGCCCGCCGTCGCCCCGGCCGCGAGCGCGATCGCGACCAGTCCCGCCCGTCGAAGGTGTGCCTTCATGCCGCGTTCTCCTCCTTCCATCATGACGCGAGAAGGGCTCCGCCGCGGCGGAGGACGCGACTTTCGGTCAGCGCGCTCCGGCCGCGGGGCGGACGCAGCGGAAACCGAGGTTGTTGAGGCCCGAGTCGGGCGGCGTGTGCTGACGGGCCGCCACACGGTACCCGGTGCAATAGTTGGCGCTGCAGAGCCAGGAGCCGCCGCGGATGGCCTTCTCCGAGCCCGTGGCCGGACCGGTGGGATCGACGGCGCCGCTCGCGCGGCGGTAGTAGTCCTCGGAGAACCAGTCGCTCGTCCACTCCCACACGTTGCCCGCGACGTCGAGGAGGCCATAGCCGTTGGGCGGAAACCGGCCGACGGGCGCGATGCGAGGATAGCCGTCGGTCCCTAAGTCGTGCTCCGGGAAGTGGCCCTGCCAGGTGTTCGCCATCTGCCGCCCGCCGGGGCGGAGCGTGTCTCCCCAGGCGTACTGGGCGCCTGCGCGGCCGCCGCGCGCGGCCCACTCGAACTCCGCCTCCGTCGGCAGCCGCTTGCCCGCCCACTTCGCGTAGGCCGCGGCGTCGTCGAAGGAGACGTGGACGACCGGTTGGTCGTCCCGTCCCAAGAGCGAGGAGGACGGTCCCTCCGGATGGCGCCAGTCCGCGCCCTTGATCGGCCGCCACTCCTGGGCGCCGGGGACGAACACGCCGGAGAACCCTTGCCCCTCCGATTCCGTGCGATGCCCGGTGGCGGCGACGAACCGCGCGAACTCCTTGTTGGTGACCTCGCAGCGGTCCATCCAGAAGGAGTGCACGGTGACACGGTGGACGGGTCCTTCGAACGGCATGCCGCGATCCGTGCCCATGTCGAAGGTGCCGCCGGGCAGGAGGACCATGTCGCAGGTGGCGGCCTTGGGGGCCGCGGCCGCGCGCGTCGAGGGGGACGTCGCGAGGAGCAGAAGCACGAGAGAGGCGGGCCGCCTCACTCCGCTCTCTCCTCGATCGTGGCGGCCGTGATCGGTCCGGCCGCGCGCAGCGCGCGCAGCTCGCCCAGCGGCGCCGCCGCCGCCGGATCGCGCACGAGGTTGCGCGTCTCGCCGGGATCGGACGCGTGGTCGTAGAGCTCCTCGCTGCCGTCCGGCCATTCCGTATAGCGATAGCGGGCGGTACGGACGCTCACCCCCAGTGGCGGCGCCTTGGCCTTGCGGAACGAGAGCGCGCCCGCGCGGATGCGCTGCGCGGGATCGCGGATCAGGGGGGCCAGGCTCGTGCCGTCGAGCCCGGGCACGCGCGGCACGCCCGCGAGGTCCACGATCGTCGGATACAGGTCGAGCAGCTCGACCTCCGCCCTCGCCGCCTCCCCCGGCCGCTGCACCTGGGGCGCCGCGATGATCAGCGGCGTCCGCAGGGTCTCCTCGAACAGGGTGTCCTTGCGCCAGAGGCCGTGGTGCTCGCCGAGATGGAAGCCGTGGTCGCCGAGCAGGACGACGACCGTGCTGTCCCAGAGACGCAGGCGGTCGAGCGTCTCCATGAGCACGCCGACCTGGGCGTCGATGAACGACACCGACGCGTGGTAGGCCGCGATGGCCTCGCGGCGGAACTTCGGGTCGTCGATCATGCCCGGCGGCTCGCGGCCGGCCAGGGGAACTCCCGGACGCTCCTGCGGCCGGTTCTTGATGGCGATGGCCGGGATGTCCTGGAGGTCGTCCGCGGGCTCGGGCAGGACCTTCACCGACTCCGGCGGGTACATGTCGAAGTAGCGCTTGGGGGCCACCCACTTGAGGTGCGGCTTCGAGAAGCCGAGGGCCAGGAAGAACGGCCCCGCCTTGTGCTGCTCGATGAGCTGGGCGACCCGGCGGGCGCGCGCCCCGTCGGGCTCGTGCGCGTCGTCGTTGGCGGTCGCGATCCACCACGCCCCCCGCACGTTGTCGTCGTCGCGGCGGCCGTCCTCGCTCGGCGTGGCGGCCTCGTCGTCGATGTCCCAGTCGAACTGGTCCGACATCGCGCCTTCGTAGATCTTCCCGATGCGGCCCGCGAAGTACCCATTGGCCCGGAAGTGCTCCTGCAGCGGCCGCGCCCCGTGCAGGTGTTGGCGCACGGGGGTGAGGTTCGTCCAGATGTCGGTGCGCTCCGGCCGCCATCCGCTCAGCAGCGAGCTGCGCGAGGGACTGCACATCGCGACCTGCGCATAGGCATGGTCGAACCGGCGGCCACGCGCGGCCAGGCGATCGATGTTGGGCGTGGCCACGTCGTAGCCGTAGGAGCCCAGGTGGACGTTGAGGTCGTCGGCGATGATGAAGAGCACGTTCAGGCGGCGACGAGGGGTGGCGGACGCGGAGCCTTCCGGCGCCGTGGCCTTCTCGCGGGCGGCCAGGAGGCGGCGCATCTCCGCCAGCGCGGAAGCCTGATCGGCGCGCCGGGCCAGGTTCGTGAACTCGCGCGGATCGGCGTCGTGGTCGTAGAGCTCCTCGCTCCCGTCCGGCCATTCCGTGTAACGCAGGCGCGCGGTGCGGAGGCTGCGGCCGATCTGTCCCGCGGCGCGAGAGGCGGACGAGAAGGCGGCGGATCGGACGGCGGCCGCGGCATCGTCCAGCAGCGGCATCAGGCTCAGCCCGTCGAGCCCTTCCACCTTCGGCAGGCCGCACCGCTCGACCAGCGTGGGATAGACGTCGACGAGCTCGACCAGCCCCGTGGCCGGGGTTCCGGGGGCGGCGATCCCGGGACCGGCGACCACGAGGGGCACGCGCAGCGTCTCCTCGAAGAGCAGGTCCCCCCGGCCGAGCGCGCCGTGGGCGCCGGTCGGAGCGGCGGTGTCGCCGGCCAGCACCACGATCGTCCGCTCCCGGAGGCCGCGCCCCTCGAGGGCGGCCAGCACCGTGCCCACTTGCGTGTCGAGCGCGGCCAGGCGTCCGTCCTCCGCCGCCCTCAGGGCTTGGCGATCGACGTCGGCGAGGCGGCGAGGCCGGGCCGTGCCTCCGGGCCGGGCCAGCGGGTCGAGCGGAGCGGCCGCGATCGCGGGCAGCTCGCCCGCGAGTTCACCCGGCGTCGGGCGAGCGGCGGTCGCGGGGAGCATCGCCGGCGCGGACCCGAGGGAGACCGCGACGAAGAACGGCTCACGCGCCTGGGCCACGGCCGCGGCCGCCCGCGTGGCCACGGGCGCGCCCGCGCGCGCGGCGCTCACGGCGTCCCAATGGAATTCCCCCTCGCCCGGCCCGTGGAAAAGGGGGCCCACGCGTTCGGTGAAATAGCCGTTCGCCCGGAAGTGCTCTTGCAGGGGCGTCGCCCCGTCGACGCGGCCGTCGGGCTCGCCCCAGACGCCGGTCTTCTCCGGACGCCAACCCGTCATCAGCGACGTGCGGGCCGCGCCCGCCAGCGGGTACGGGGTGTACGCGGCGTCGAAGCGGCGGCCACGCTCGGCCAGGCGATCGAGGTTGGGAGTGCGGACACGGCGCTCGCCCGATCCGAATCCCTCCACCACGAGGAGAAGGACGTTCGGCCGCGAAGACGACGGCACGGCGGAGGCCAGCGGCTCCGGCCGGGCGTGCCGCAGGGGGGCGAAGGCGATCAGGGCGGACGCGACCGACGCGGCCGCGGCCATGATCACGACCGTCTTCATCGGCCCCCGTCTCCGGATCCCCAAAGGGCTGATTATACGGTGGGCACGAGGTACGCGAACAGCCCGGCCTCGCGCCCGAGCAGGCGCACGCCGGGCCGCGCCGCCAGCTCCACGTCCTCGGGGCCCACGACGATGCGCGCGTCCTCCGTGCCGTCCGGCGTCCAGTGACCACCGAGCCGGAACGGGCCGAACGGCCGCACGGCGAAGCGCGTCCCCGTCTTGTCGAGGGCGAGCAGGACGCCGAGGACGAGGTCACGATCGGTGTGGGGCGCGATCTCGAGAAGAGGCCGGCGGCTGGTGGTGGCGATCCCGGCGTCGATGGCCTCGGCCAGCCGCGCCGCGGACTGCGACTCCGGCGCCGCGACCGGCGGCGGGCCCTGGAGGACCGATCGCGCAAGGGCCAGATTGCGTCCGCTCACCAGGGCGAGGGCGATGAGGCCCACGCTGCCGGCCAGCCGTGGCCGTCTCCACTGCTCGGCACGCCGGCGCCAGAGCGGGGCCAGGCCTGCGGCCAGCGCGGCCGCCGCGCCGACCCCGAGCATCGCCATCCAGCGCAGGAGGTACGGAAACAGCGCGCCCGTGACGCGCATCGCGGAGAGCACGGCGGCGGCGATGCCGGCGAACGTCACCAGGCTCAGCGCCACCGGGAAGGCCTGGCGCGTGACCCGCCCCGCGCCATGGGCGACGGCCAGGGCCACCACCACGACCACGAGCAGGCCGGCCGCAAACCCGTCGCGCGCGCCCACCACCCATCCAAGGGTGGCGGCGCCGGAGGCCACCAGCGCCTCGCCGGCCGAATGGCGGTCGTCGGGCAGGGACGAGAACCCGAGAATGTGAGAAAGGTTCCCGCCCTGCGGGCTGAGCTGCTCGAGCAGCGGCGGCGTCCAGAGCAGCGCCGCGATGGCCAGGGCGAGGAGGAGGGGGCGGCGCTCCATCCTCCCCCGCGGCGGCAGGCCGGCCGCGCGCCGTACCCGCGGCGCGAGCAGGGTCGCGGCCGCGAGGGCGAGGGCCAAGGCGGCGGGCAGGGTCCCGAGATGCGTCTGCGCGGCGAACGACGCGGCCAGCACGGCCAGCGGGAGCGCGCGCACGTTGCCCGCGGCCACCGCGGCGAACGAGACGAGGGCGAGGCCGAAGGGAAGGACGGCCACGCTCGGATTCCAGGCCGAGAAGAGCCAGCCCGGGCCCCGCCACGACAGGAAGAGCGCGATCACGAGCGCGCCCGCAAGGAGCGCGGGCATTCCCCCTTCGCGGCCGCAGCGGCGCAGCAGCAGCGCGATCGAAACGACGTTGATGAGGGCCGCCGTCAACAGGATGCCGGCGAAGCGCTCGCCGGACAGGACGTAGAGGGGCACGCTCGCGTAGAAGTACGCGGGGCCGGGATGGTGGAAGCCGAACCGCGAGTACGGCCCCAGGAGCTGGCGGCCCTGCGCGGCCAGCCGGGTGTACAGCTCCAGCACCGCGTAATCACCGGTCGCGGGGAGGTCCGTCTCCAGTCCGCGACCGGTCATCGCCGTCCCGAGAAGGAGGAGAGCGGGCGCGAGCACGACGACGACGATCAGGACGACGGACGCGCGCGGCGCCGCCGGCGATGCGCCCGCGTCCGGCTCCGGCGCGGTCAGTTGATCGCCAGCATCCGGTCGAGGGCGATGCGCGAGTCGGCGGCGATCCTCTCCGGTACCGCCACCACGTTGACCAGCCGCCCGTCCCGGAGGTTCTCGAGGGCCCAGAGGAGGTGCGGAGGGTCGATGCGGAACATCGTGCTGCAGACGCAGAAGCAGTCGTCGAGGCTCACCACCTCGCGCTCCGGCGCCGTTTCCCGGGCCAGCCGGTTCACGAGGTTGAGCTCCGTGCCCACGGCCCAGCGCGATCCCTTCGGGCTCTCCTTGACCGTCTTGATGATCCCTTCCGTGGATCCGATGGCATCGGCCTTCTGCGCCACCTCGAACCGGCACTCGGGGTGCACGATCACCTTCACCCCCGGCATCTGCTGGCGCCGCTTGTCCACCATGTCGGGGGTGAAGCGGTTGTGGACCGAGCAGTGTCCCTTCCAGAGCAGGATCCGCGCGTCGCGGATCCGCTCGTCGGTCAGGGAGCCGCGATCCTCGTAGGGGTCCCAGACCGGCATGCGCTCGAGGGGGATGCCCATGCGGAAGCCGGTGTTGCGGCCGAGGTGCTCGTCCGGGAAGAACAGCACGCGCGCGCGGTGGCGGAAGGCCCAGTCGAGAATGGCACGCGCGTTGGAGGACGTGCACACGGCCCCGCCGTGCTTCCCCACGAACGCCTTGAGGCTGGCCGTGGAGTTCATGTACGTGACGGGGATGACGTCCTCGCCCACCACCTCCGTCACCACGTCCCAGCACTCCTCGACCTGGTCGGTTTCCGCCATGTCCGCCATGGTGCAGCCGGCGTCGAGGTCGGGAAGCACGACCTTCTGGTGCGGCGCGGACAGGATGTCCGCCGACTCGGCCATGAAGTGCACGCCGCAGAAGACGATGAAGTCCGCCTCCGGGCGCGTGGTCGCGAGCTGGGCCAGCTTGAACGAGTCACCGGTGAAATCGGCGTGCCGGATCACCTCGTCCCGCTGGTAGTGGTGGCCGAGGATGAGCAGGCGGCGCCCCAGCGCCTTCCGGGCGGCCAGGATCCGGTCCTGGACCTCCGCGGGATCGGCGGCGGTGACGGGCTCGGGCAGCGCGACCTGGGCCATGGGATCTTCCGTCTCCGATTCTATCGGCTGTTATCATCAAATTCCCTGCCCATGCGCCACTGGCTCATCCCCGAAGGCCTGCGGGTCCTTTCCGACGGATCCTGGAGAGTCGGCGACCATCAGGTCCTTCATCCCCCGACCCTGCGTTACCTGAAGGCCCACCTGATCGAGGATGCCGGGGCGCCGTTCGTGGCGGACGGCGAGCAGCGCATGCCCATCCAGGTCGAGGGGCCGCCGTTCGAGGTGACGACATTGGTGCTCGACGAAGCGGGAGGGACGGCGACGGCGGTACTGGACGACGGGTCCACGGAGCTCGTGCACGACGCCGCCCTGGGCATGGACCAGGAGACGGGCCGCTTCGAGTGCGCGGTGCGCGGCGGCCGTTTCCGCGCGCGCCTCTCGCGCGGCGCCCATCAGATGCTGCTCGACCACGTGATGGAAGAAGACGGGGCGTTCTTCCTCCGGGTCGGTCCGCGGCGCATCAAGCTGCGCACCTGATGCACCTCGGCGCGCACGTCCCCATCACCGGCGGCGTCTTCAACGCTCCCGGCCTCGCGCAGGCCATCGGAGCCGAGTCCATCCAGATCTTCACGCGCAACCAGATGCAGTGGGCGTGCCGGCCGCTGCGCGAGGAGGAGGCCGCCGCCTTCCGCGAGGCGGTGGCGAAGAGCGGGGTGAAGCGCGTGCTCACCCACGGCTCGTATCTCATGAACCTGGCCAGCCCCAATCCCGAGTTCCTGGCCAGGAGCCGCGACTGCCTGGCCACCGAGATCGAGCGCTGCCATCAGCTCGCGATCCCGTACGTCGTGCTCCACCCGGGCGCGCACATGGGACAGGGAGAGGAGGCGGGCCTTTCCGCGATCGCGCGCAGCCTCGATACCGTCCTCGAGCGCACGCGAGGGCTCGACGTGATGCCGCTGCTCGAGGCCACGGCCGGGCAGGGGTCGTGCCTCGGCCACCGGTTCGAGCACCTGGCGGCGATCTTCGATCGCGTGCGCGAGCCCGATCGCGTGGGGGTCTGCCTCGACACCTGCCACCTCTACGCCGCCGGCTACGACCTGGCGTCGCCCGAAGGGTACGAGCGGACGCTGCGCGACTTCGGACGCATGGTGGGACTGCGCAAGCTCAAGGCCATCCACCTCAACGACTCCAAGCGGGAGCGCGGCAGCCGGGTCGACCGCCACGCCCGCGCCGGAGAAGGCGTCATGGGTCTCGAGACGTTCGCGCGGATCGTCAACGACCGGCGCTTTCGCGGCCTTCCCCTGGTGGTGGAGACGCCGGGACCGCTCGCGGAGTGGAAGAAGGAGATCGCGCGACTGCGCGGACTCGTGCGGCCGGAGGGGAAGAGCCGCCGCCGGCCGGCCGCGGCGCGCCGGAGGCGACGGTGACGCCGGGCCACCGGGCAGCGCGGGCGCGCACCCTGGCCCTGGAGGCCGGGTTCGACCTGGCCGGCGTGGCCTCCGCGAGCCCTCCCCGCGAGCTGGGCTTCTTCCCGGAATGGGTCGCCCGCGGTTACGCGGGGGAGATGGCGTACCTGACCTCGCAACGGGATCGGCGCGCGGACCTCCAGACCGCCTTTCCCTGGGCGCGCTCGCTCGTTTGCGTCGGGTTGCAGTACGACACGCCCGGCCCGTACTCGACGGCGGCCGCGCCGGAACGCGGCTGGATCGCGCGCTACGCGTGGGGCGACGACTACCACGCCGTCGTGAAAGCGCGCCTGGAAGACCTCCGCGCCCGGCTGGCCGCGGAGCTCGGCCCCATGCAGTCGCGCGTGTACGTCGACACGGGGCCGGTGGTGGAGCGCGCCTACGCGGCCGCCGCCGGCCTCGGGGCCTGGGGCAAGAACACGTGCCTCCTGCATCCCGAGCACGGGTCGTGGTTCTTCCTGGGCGAGGTCATCACCGACCTCGAGATGGAGGCGGACGCGCCGCGGACCGACATGTGCGGCTCCTGTACGGCCTGCCTGGACGCGTGCCCCACGGGCGCCCTGATCGCGCCCTACGTGCTGGATGCCACGCGCTGCATCAGCTATCTCACCATCGAGGTCAAGGGCGCGATCCCGGAGAGCCGCCGGGCCGGGGTCGGCCGCCACGTGTTCGGCTGCGACATCTGCCAGGACGTGTGCCCGTGGAACGGCAAGCGCCGCCATGCGGCGGAGCCGGCGTTCGCGCCGCGCGAGGGGCTGCAGGCGCCGGATCTCGACGCGCTCGCCTCCCTCGACGACGAAGCCTTCCGTGAGATGTTCCGGAGGAGCCCGGTCAAGCGCGCCAAGCGCCGCGGCCTGCTGCGCAACGTGTGCGTCGCCATCGGCAACTCCGGCGATCCGTCACGCCGGCCGGTGCTCGAGCGGCTGCTCGCGGACGAGGACCAGATCGTCCGCGAGCATGCACGGTGGGGACTCGATCGTCTTGCCGACGCGGCCCCTAGTTGAGAGCGACGCGGTCCTTCACGCGGACCGTCCAGTTCGAGCCGGCCGGGATCTCGACGTCCTTGCCGCGGGTCGCGAGCACGGCGCCGGTCCCACCCACCGCGCCGACAACCGCGCCCTTCTTGGCCCCGCCGCCGCCCCCCAGAATGCCGCCGATGATCGCGCCGCCCACCGTGCTGCCGCCGATGATGGCGGCGTCGCGGCCGTGGCTGTCGGGGCCCTCGATGTCGATGGCGGTGGTGTCGAGCCGGTGCTCGACGCCGCGCACGACGATGCGGTCGAAGTCCACGGCGAGGCGGGACTTCCCCTTCACCCGTCCGGCGGCGTCGGCGCGATAGACACGGCCCTTGAGGACGGTCCCGCCGGGCAGCAAGACGCGGCCGTCGGGAGACGTCGCGCGCGCGACGCGCGCGGTGACGGGATCACCGACGTGCGACGTGGCGGACGAAAGTCCGCTCTCCAGGACGAGCTGCAGCTCGGTCCCGGCCGGAATGGTGAGGCGATCGCGGTTGGGCTCGCGCGCCATCGTGGGCTCGGACTCGGCGCGGCGAGACTCGTCGGTCGGGATGTCGATCGGCTCCGCGGCCGGCGTCCGGTCGACACGGTCGCTGCGAGCACTGCCCGCCCGGGCGGTCGTCGTCCCGTGCGAGGCCGGCGCGGTGCGCGACCGGCTGGAGGCATGCGGCGCGACGGCGGCCCTCTCACGCTCCTTCGCGGCGGGCGCGGGAGCGGCCGCCGCGGGGGCGGTAGGCGCCAACGTGTAGGGCGCCGGCTCGGTGCCGGGCGCGGCCGCGAGCGTCGTCTGGCTGACGGTCGCGTTGGGTGACGGCGATGCCGCCGGTTCGGGCGCGCGCTGGCATGCGGCCGCCGCGGCGGCGAGAAGGACGGCGAGAGGGACTCTCGAACGGATCATGGCGCCTCCTAAAAGCTCCAGGATTTGAGATGCAAGCGCCGTGCCCCCCGCCCGCCCCAAACGCCAAATGGCTGCATTCAAGCACTTTGGTCACGTCGCGGACGGCGGTCAGTGCGTGGGATCACCCACGCGTGGGGCTCGCATTGTCCTCCCGGCGCAACGCCGCCTCCGCGATGAGACGGTTGTTGTCGCCGAGCACGCGCCATTCCCGCTGCAGCGTGAAGAGGCAGGTGAGCAGGGTGAGCCAGGCCAGGCCTTCGTGGATGCGGGCGGGGACGGCGCGCGTGTGCGCGGCCGCGCCGAGAATGAAGTTGGCGACGACGAGCAGCAACGCGAACGTCATGGCCGGGAAGACCTGGGACTTCATCTTGATCGTCCGGCGGCGGAAGGAGTCGCCCCACCCGCGCTCCTTCTCCATGTCCTTCATCTCCACCCCGGTGGCGATGAGGAAGAACATGATGAACGAGTGCGCCATGACCAGCAGGGTCGTGCTCAGCAGGCCGAGCAGGAAGTGGGCCTTGAGATGCGCGACCTGGGCCGGCACCTCGTAGCCCACGACGATCGACGCGAGCAGCGACAGCGTCCCGGCCAGGGCCAGGGCGAGGAGGGCGATGGCCATCCGTCAGGCCCTCACCGAGGGCTCGCGCGGCAGTCAGCCGGGGCGGCGGGCGGGCACGCCCGCGTCCGCCTCCGTGAACAGCGGTCCCGCCATCCCGATCGCGCGCGCCATGGCTTCCAGCTCGTCGCGCTTGAAGCCCTCACAGGTGCGGGCGATGCGACCGTCCGTCCCCACCAGCATCACCGTGGGCACGCTGCGGAGGTCCATCCCGGCCGCGACGGGATAGGGATCCGCCTCCAGGCGCACGGGCAGGTCCAGCCCCAGGTCGTGGCGCAGCTCGCGGACCGACTCCGCGTCGTCCTGGAGGATCGCGATGATCGAGGTGTCGGGCGGGCGGCGCCGGTGGATGCGGTCCACGAAGGGCAGGGTCATGCGGGTGGTGACGCAGTCGCGGTGGCCGAAGACGAACAGGGCCGGCCGGGCGGCCCAGGCCGTCACGAACGGACGCTCCGCGCCTTCGAGGTCGGGCAGGGACAGAAGCGGGAACGGATGGGGCGGCTGGAACCTCAGCGTCACGTCAGGCCGCCACGAAATCCGCGCGCACGGCGCGCGGGATCACGCCGGCGGCGTGCCCGCGGTCCAGGAGCTCCTGGACGGCCCGGCGGCCGCGGTCGTCGATGTCGACCGTCATCTCGTTGACCCACATCCCGACGAACCGATCGGCGATGCGCGGGTCCATGCCTCGCGCGAAGCTCATCGCGTAGGCGAGGGCCTCCGTGCGATGCGCCAGCGAATAGCGCACGGTGTCGCGCACGATGCGGGTCAGGCGGCGCATGAGGTCCTCGCCCAGGTCACGGCGGACGGCGTTGGCACCCAGAGGCAGGGGAAGGCCCGTCTCCCCCTTCCACCACG
>DASTLK010000504.1:0-10884 GCA_035715025.1 Vicinamibacteria bacterium | reverse complement strand
GCGCGGTCGCGGTCGGCATGGCCTTCGGCCCCGCCGCCGGCCTGGAGCTCGTGGACGCGCTCGTCTCCGAGCCGGCGCTTCGCGGCTACCACCTCCTGCCCGCCGTGCGCGGCGACCTCCTGGCCAAGCTCGGCCGCCGGGCGGAGGCCGGGACGGAATTCGAGCGCGCCGCTGCCCTCACCCGCAACGCCCGGGAGCGCGAACTGCTGCTCGGGCGGGCGGCGGCCACAAAAGGACATCGATGACGGGCCCGACGACCCTCGCTACGCCGGATCCGGCGGGGGCGCGGTGCGCTGCGCAAGGCTGAATCGCCATCTCTGATAGGCATAGAACACCCCCACCAGGATGGCGGCCGCGACCACGCCGATGAAGACGGCGAGCAGGGTGCGATGCGGGCCCAGGAGCCAGCGCACGAGCAAGGTGACGCCCACGCCGGCGAGGATGTTGTTGATGAAGGCCACCATGGTCGCGGTGGTGGTGAGAAGTCCGATGTTCGGTCCGAGCTGCAGGGCCGGCGACGAAGGCGCCTCCGGCCAGCGGCCGCGCTCGGCGGCGAAGTACTCGGCGGCCTCGGGGGTCAGGGTCCGGTAATAGCCGCGGATATGCGCGATCCCCGTCAGGTAGCGTTGATGCTCCAGGGTGACGTCCACGAGCCGTACCACCGTGAAGAGGCCGAGCAGGAACAGCGCGGGCAGGACCGAACCGATGAAGGGCGCGAACGCCTCGCGGGACTGGGATGCGAACCCCATCGCGACGAGCGTGCTCGACAGGGAGAGGATGTAGATCGACGCTCGCGCCGCCGATTCGCTCACCGTCGCGCTCGCCGCCGTCTGGAGCACGAAGTGCTCGGTGGTCAGCGCCGACAGGAACGCCGAACGCCTTTCTTTCTCGTCCATGCCGCTCTCCCTTCGCGCATCCGACTCACGTGATGCTGGCCTCCCCACCCTGACGCGGCCCGACCGGATGCTCAGGTCGGCGGGCGCGCCAGCCAGGCGTCGATGGCCGGCAAGACCTGGCCGCGGACCCGAATGCGATCCCTGATGCTGGCGGCCGCCGTGTCCGTGTCGCGGCGCGACGTCTCTTCCAGGTTCGCCGCGGCGTAGGCCTTCAGCTTGTCGATCATCGCCGGGTCCGCCGACCGCGTGGCCAGGGTCGCGTAGTAGCGGCTGCGGGAGCTGGCGTCGACCCTCTGCTCCACCGCCGCCATGTGGGCGATGGCGAAGTCGAAGGCCAGGTCGGGATGCTCCTCGGCCACGCCCGCGATCATCCCCGCGCTGGTCGTCGCCCCGGGCTCGGGCGTCAGGGCAAGGTCGAGGGCGCGACGGGCCAGCGCCTGATCCTCGGTCGAGGCCAGCAGGAAGTAGAGATGGTCCTTCACGAGCGGCGTCTTCTCGGCCCGCGCGGCCTCGTGCAGCTCGTCCCAGGTCGCGGCGTCGGCGTGCGCCGCCACCACGCCCAGGATGCTCTTGCGGAGGGGGCCGGGCATCGCCGTCGGATCGGCGGCGCGCGCGGCGTAGCGGCGTCGCGCCTCCTCGATCACAGCGGGGTCATCCAGGCCACCCAGGGTGTCGATCAACGTGTTGCGCAGGATCGCGATCGTCGGCGGCTCGTCCGGGCGCGGATTCCATCCGACGCCGGCGAAGACGGGCGCCAGACGCGCGGTGGCGAACTTCCGGAAGGCCGCGCGCCGGGCCGGATCGCCGCGATGGTAGTCGTCGACGCCGGCGAAGACGGCCGCGATCTCGCCCCAGATCTGGGGGTCGGCATCCGGAGCCGCGGCCTGGGCCAGCGTGAGCACGTCCGAGCCCGGCTGCCGGCCCGCGCGGCCGAGCGCCCAGCTGTCGATCAGGATGCCCAGTTGATCGATGGGGGAGATCGCGGAAAAGCGCGCGGCGATGCGCGCGAACTGCGGAGCCGTGTAGAGCGTGCGGTAGTAGCCGCTCTGGCCGGCGTTGACGACGACCGCGTCGCACCCAGGCACGCGAACGGCCGCCTGGCCTCCCACCACCACCGTCCGCACCGGCTCTCCCCCGCCCACCGACTTCAGGATCACGGGCACTTGCCAGGCCAGGGGCTTCTTGTCCGGCTGGTCCCGGCTCAGCTCGCCCTGGGTGAGGCTCACCTGGCTGGACCCTCCGCGGCAGGCCACCTCGCCGACGGTGATGAGCGGCACCCCTGGCTGCAGCGTGAACTCGTGCGCGATCTCGGTGATGGGCCTGCCCACGCCGGCCTCGATATCGCGCCAGAGGTCGTCGGAGACGGTGTTGCCGTAGGCGTGACGCTGGATGTAGCGCCGCACGCCCGCGCGCCAGGCCTCCGCGCCCACGTAACCCTCCAGCATGCGGATCACGGCCTCGCCCTTCTCGTAGGTGATCGCGTCGAAGGCCTGACTGGCCTGCTCCACCGTCTCGACGTGCTGGACGACCGGGTGCGTGGTCGCGAGGGCGTCCCGTTCCAGGGCGGTGTCACGGTCCTTCACCGCGCCGAGGGCGGTGTTCCATTCCGGATGCAGCTTCTCCGTGGTGCGCCCGGCCATCCACGACGCGAATCCCTCGTTGAGCCAGAGGTCGTCCCACCAGGCCATGGTGACGAGGTCGCCGAACCACTGGTGCGAGATCTCGTGCGCCGCCGTTTCGAAGATGCCCTGCCGGTCCGCCTCCGTCGAGATCGAGGGATCGATCAGCAGGGCGTGTTCGAAGGTGAAGATCGCGCCCCAGTTCTCCATGGCCCCGAAGAACTGGCTGCGGCCGGGAGCCGCGATGTTGTCGAGCTTGGGCAGCGGATAGGCGGTGGCGAAGTAGTCGTTGTACTCGCGCAGGACGGTGGCGGACGACGCCAGCGCGAAGGCCGCCTGGTCCGTGGCGCCCTTCTTCGTGACCACCCCGATCTCGGTCTCCCCGGCGCGCGTCGTGGCGCGATCGAACTCGCCCACGGCCAGGAAGAGAAGATAGGTGGACATCGGGGGCGAGGGCGCGAAGCGCACCCGCGAGCGCCCGTGACCCGGATCCGTGCGCGCCACGGGCATGTTGCTCACCGCCATCTGGCCGGCGGGCACGGTGACCTCGAGGGCGAACGTCGTCCGGTAGGCCGGCTCGTCCCACGACGGGATGAAGCGGCGCGCGTCGGAGTTCTCGAACTGGGTGTAGAGCGCGCGCTTGCGGCCTTCCGGCGAGTCGTAGTCGAGAGCGAACAGGCCGACGGCCTGGGTGCCGATCTTGCCCGCGTAGTCGATGGCCAAGAGGTACGCACCCGGCTTGATGGGCTCCTCGAAGGTGAAGGTCGCGCTCTGGGCGGCGGCGTCGATCGCGATCCGGGGCGCCCCGAACATCCGCTCGCGCGGTCCACCGGAGAGTCTCACCTCGGCGAAGGTGAGGTCGATCGCGCTGAGGGTGATGCTGGGGGTCGCCTCGAGCACCTCGATCGAGATCGCCACCTTGCCTTCGAAGGTCAGCGCCTGCGCGTCCGGAGTCACCGCGACGTCGTAGTGCGTCGGCCGGACGCTGCGCGGCAGCTGCGTCGGCACCTGGACGGCGGGGGTGGATGGCGGGTCACCGGGTGGGGCCGCCGCCGTCGGCAGGACGACGAGGACAGCGAGCGCAATGACGTTGGCGGACAGGGGAAGGTGATTCATGGGTTTCCTCAAAATATACCCGGGGCAGGCGAGGTGCGTGCCGTCACGATCCCGTCCGCGAGGACGTGAAGAAAAGTTGCGTTTGGCTTAGGCTGATGTGGTGACCAGCCTTTCCCTCCGATCCGACGACGAAAAGGAGCCGGCGCGACGCCGCGGCCGGGGCGTCCTCCTCTTCCTCCTCTTCCTCCTGATCCTCGCCCTGGCGGGGTTGGGACTGCTGGCCTACCGCATCCTTCTGCGGGCGGAGGCGGTCGAGCGACAGCTCGCCGCCGTCTCCGCCAAGGCCGACGAGGCGGCCGCTCTCGCCCGGCAGGCGACGGAACGGTCGAGCACCGCCGAGGCGGCGGCGCGCGCGGCCGCGGAAGGCCGGCAGCTCGCGGAAACGCAGACCGCGGGCGCGCGCCAGGAGGCGGATGCCGCGCGCCAGGAGGCCACCAGCGCGAAGGAGACCGCGGCCCAGGCCCAGGCCGAGGCGGCCGCGATCCGCAAGAAGGCGGAGGCCGAGGTGAACCGGCTGGAAGCGGCTCTCGGCCAGGTCGCGGAGACACGGCGGACGGCCCTGGGCCTCGTCATGAACCTCGGCAGCGACCACCTGAAGTTCGAGTTCGACAAGGCGGATCTGAGGCCCGAGGATCGAGAGCTGCTCAGCCGGATCGCCGGGATCATCCTGCCCTCGCACGATTACACGATCTCGGTGAACGGCCATACCGACGACGTCGGTTCCGACGCCTACAACCAGGCCCTGTCCGAGCGCCGCGCCCAGGCCGTGCGCGACTACCTGGCGAAGGCGGGGCTGCCCGCGCAGATCCTGACCGTCCAGGGCCACGGGAAATCCCTGCCTCTCGTACGCGGAACCTCGGAGGCCGCCCGGGCCAAGAACCGCCGTGTCGAGCTCGGCCTCGTCAACACCCAGATACGCTACGGGCGCTGACGCGCTCCCGCTGACTCCTTGGTCGGTTCGATGCCCGCCAGCAGGCGCTGGAGCGTCTCGGGGACGACGGGCTTCACGAGATGGACGGTGAAACCGGCCTCCTTTGCCCGCCGCCGGTCGTCGGCCTGGCCGTACCCGGTCAGGGCGACGAGCACGATGTCCTGCCCTCCCTCACGCGCGCGAATCCGCTTCGCGACCTCGTAGCCGCTGAGTCCGGGAAGGCCGATGTCGAGGAGGACGACGTGCGGAGCCTTCTGGGACACGAGGTCCAGGGCGGTCGCCCCGTCCGTCGCCGTCATCACGTCGTGGCCCCAGAGGCGGAGCAGCATGGCCAGGCTCTCGACCGAGTCCTCGCTGTCGTCCACGACCAGGACCCGGAGCCGCGGACCGGCGGCCGGCTTCGGCGGGACGTCGGCGACCGGGGAGGGCTCGGCGGCATGGATCTCGGTCAGCGGAAGTCGGACGATGAATTCGCTGCCGTGGCCCGGGCCTGGACTGCGCGCCGCGACCGTTCCGCCGTGGAGCGCGACCAGGCGCTGAACCATCGTGAGCCCGATGCCCAGGCCACCCTCCGACCGGTCGAGGCCGCGCTGACCCTGGATGAAGAGGTCGAAGACGTGCGGCACGAGCTCCGCGCTCATTCCGATCCCGTCGTCGCGCACGCTCAGCACCGCCTCGTCGCCTTCGCGCGTGAGGCGCACCCATATGTGGCCGCCCTGCGGCGTGAACTTGGCCGCATTGCTCAGGAGATTCAGGATGACCTGGGTGAGGCGGGTGGAATCGCCGTCCAAACGCATGGGGTCGCGGCCGACGTCCACCTCGACCGCGTGGTGCCGCTGCTCGAGGAGAGGAAGCGTGGCCTCGACCGCCCGGGAGACCACGGCCGCGAAGTCGATCACGTCGCGGTGCAGGTTGATCTTCCCGCGGGTGATCCGGCTGACGTCGAGCAGGTCGTCCACGAGCCGACTGAGGTGGCCCACCTGGCGTTCGATCACCTCGCGCGCCCAGAGCATGGTCGGATCCGACACCTCGCGGGCCGCCATCACGGCCACGGCGTTGCGGATGGGGGCGAGCGGATTGCGCAGCTCGTGGCCGAGCATGGCGAGGAACTCGTTGATCTGCTGGCCCTCCTGCTCGAGCGTCTCCATGCGCTTGCTCTCGGTGAGGTCGCGCGTGATCTTGGCGAACCCGCGCAGAACGCCGGTCGGGTCGTGCATGGCCGTGATGACCACGTTGGCCCAGAAGCGGGACCCGTCCTTGCGGATGCGCCACCCCTCGTCCTCGAACCGGCCGGACCCGCGGGCCATCTCCAGCTCGTGGTCCGGCCAACCCGCGGCCACCTGCTCGGGCGGGTAGAACACGGAGAAATGCCGTCCGAGGATCTCCTCGCGCCGGTAGCCCTTGATCCTCTCCGCGCCCGCGTTCCAGCTGGCCACGTGACCGGTGGCGTCGAGCATGAAGATCCCGTAGTCGAGCACGGCTTCGACCATGAGCCGGAACTGGTCCTGGCTATCCTGCGTGTAGCCACGCGTATCCGTATCGCGTCGGCGCACGGCGGCCGTCTTCCTGGGCATTGAACCTAGATCCTATATTGCCAAGGAATGACGGCCCGCGGGGCGCTCAAGGCTCGAACCTCCCTCTCGCGGTCCGCCGGACGCACTAGTCTCGACCCGCTTCCCCTTCCGGCGTGCCCCTATTGCATTCCCATATGAGACGGTCCACTCTCTATGGGAAGACCATAGGAGGCGGGAATGGAGGACAAGCTCGAGGTCCAGCAGGGGACGCTGGCCCTGATGGTGCTGAAGACGCTCGAGACGATGGGGCCGCTGCACGGGTACGGCGTGGCGCGCCGCATCGAGCAGACGAGCGGCGGCCTCCTCACCATCAACTACGGCACCCTCTACCCGGCGCTGCTGAAGCTGGAGCAGGAGGGCTACGTCACTTCGGAATGGGGACGGTCGGAGAACAAGCGGCGCGCGAAGTTCTACCGGCTGACCCGGGCCGGCCGGGCGCAGGTGGAGAAGGAGGCGCGCGCCTGGCAGCAGACGGCGGCCATGCTCGCGCGCTTCTTCGCGGCCAGGGCCTCGTCATGAGGCGGCTGCGAGCGCTGTGGGTGCGTGCCACCTCCCTCTTCGGCCGCGCCCGCCGGGAGCGCGAGCTCGACGAGGAGCTGGCCAGCCATCTGGAGATGCACGTCGAGGACAACGTACGGGCGGGGATGAGCCCGGAAGAGGCCCGGCGCTCCGCCCTCGTGAAGCTGGGCGGCCTCGAGCAGGCCAAGGAGCTCTACCGCGACCGGCGCGGCCTGCCCCTGGTCGACATGATCGTCCAGGACGGCCGTCTCGCCCTGCGCATGATGCGGCGGAGCCCGGGCCTCACCGCGGCCGCGCTGGTGGTGCTGGCCCTGGGCATCGGGGCCAACACCGTCATGTTCAGCGTGGTGAACACCGTCCTCCTGCGGCCGCTCCCCTATCCGGATCCCGCTCGCCTGCAGCTCGTGCAGACCGTCGACGAGAGTCACCGGCCCTCCGGCACGGCTCCGCCCGATTACTACGTGTACCGGTCCGGCAATCGCGCGTTCGAGTCCTTCTCGTCGTTCTATTCCCGGCCCTTCGACGTCACGGGCGACGGCGAGCCGGAAAGGATCCGGGTCTTGATCGTGTCGTCGGACTTCCTTTCCACGCTGCGGACCGCGCCCGCGCGCGGCCGCGACCTCCAGAAGGCCGACGAGCAATGGGGCGATCACCGCGTCACCGTTCTCACGGACGCGTTCTGGCGGCGGCGCTTCGCCGCCGATCCGGCCATCCTCGGACGGCAGATCGTGCTGGGCGCGGAGCCGTACCTCGTGGTCGGGATCCTCCCGCCCGGGTTCTCCTTCGTCGGCCTCGACGCGCAGGCGCTCGTGCCCATGTCGTTCGCGCCCGGCGACAACATGAACACCCACAATAACGCCTTCCTCACGATGGTCGGACGGCTGGCCGCGGAGGCGACGCCGGCCCGTGCCACCGCCGACCTCAACCGTCTCTCGCAACAGATCATCGCCGAGCATCCCGAGAACCGCGGGACGCAGCTGGACGTACGGTCGCTCCAGGCCGCGCTCGTCGAGGAGGTGAGGCGCGCCCTCCTGGTGCTGTTCGCGGCCGTGATCTTCGTGCTCCTCATCGCCTGCGCGGACCTGGCCAACCTGTTGATGGCGCGCGCGGCCGCGCGGCGGCGCGAGATCGCGGTGCGCATCGCCATCGGCGCCAGCCGGCGGCGCGTGCTCGGGCAGCTCTTGACGGAGAGCGTGGTGCTCGCCCTCTGCGGCAGCGCTCTCGCCCTCCTTCTGGCCTGGCTGTCGGTGGGGACGCTCAATTCCCTCAGCCAGACGGTCCTGCCGCGCACCGGGGACATCCGCATCGACGGAATGGTCCTGGGCTATACGGCCCTCGTCGCGGTCATGGCGGGCCTCGTGTTCGGCCTGGCGCCCGCCTGGCGGAGCGTCGACGTCGACCCCGGCGAGGCTCTTCAGGAGGGAGCGCGCACGGGGGGAGACGCGCGCGGGCACCGTGTGCGATCCGCCCTCGTGGTGGCGGAGATCGCGATGTCGCTCGTCCTCCTCGTCGGCGCGGGGCTGATGGTCAAGAGCATGCACAGCCTCACCCGCGTCGACGCCGGATTCGACCCGCACGACGTTCTGACCGTCCAGGTCAGCGTCCCTCGGCGCAAGTACATCGACGAGCCGTTGGAGCGCCGATTCTCGCCGTTGGCCTACGGCAAGTCCGTCCGTTTCTATGCCGCCGTCCTGGAGCAGGTCCGCGCGCTGGGGGGCGTGCGCGCGGTGGGCGCGATCAACGGCCTGCCGCTCATGGGAGAGGTCTGGGGCAAGTCCGTCACGTTCTACGACCGCCCGCTGCCGGCCACCCTCCGGGAGCTGCCCCCGATCCAGTACCGGGTCGTGGCCGGGGACTATTTCCGGGCCCTGGCCGTGCCGATCCTCTCCGGCCGCGCTTTCGCGGATGCCGATACGGAGGATGGCGCGAAGGTGGCGATCGTCAATCGGGAGATGGTCCGCCGCTACTGGAACGGTCAGGATCCGATCGGCAAGGTCCTCTCCGTCAATCCTCCCCTCGCGCTCGTCCCCCGAGGCACGGTGCCGGGCGATTACAAGCCGACGCTGTTCACGGTGGTCGGGGTGGCGGCGGACGTGCGCTACGCCTCGCTGCGCACGCCGCCCTTGCCCGTGGTGTACGTGCCGTTCGCCCAGGGGTCGGAGGGGACCACCACGATGTACCTGGTGGTGCGTGCGGAGAAGGACCCGCTCGGCCTCGCGGCCGGCATCCGCGATCGGATTCGCCAGGTGGATCCCGACGTCCCCGCGTCCAGCATCCGAACCATGCAGGACCGGCTCTCCGCGTCGCTCGCGCAGCCGCGGCTGCAGGCCGTCGTCCTCGGCACTTTCGCCGGCCTGGCCCTCTTGCTCGCGGGCGTCGGGATCTACGGCGTCATGTCCTACGCCGCGCGCCAGCGCACTCGCGAGATCGGGATCCGCATGGCGATCGGCGCCAGCTCGCGCGCGATCCTGACCCTTCTCCTCGGCCGCGGCTTCCTCCTCGTCGCCGCCGGCCTCACGGCCGGACTGCTGGGGGCAATCGCCCTCACGCGCGCCCTCCGGACGTTGCTCTTCGGGGTGAGCACGAGCGACCCGCTCGTCTTCGCGGGGGTCACGGCGGTGCTGGCCACGGTGGCGATGGTGGCGGCCTGGGTCCCGGCCCGGCGCGCCACGCGCCTCGAGCCGGTGGTCGCGCTTCGGGAGGAGTAAAGGTATAGTCCCCCCCTCCCCATGACGCCTGAGCACGGGCAGTCCCGATCGAGCGGGCATCCTACGCCCGTCGCGCTGGCGGCGATCGGCCTCGCCGTGGTCGTCGTGCTGATCGGCGCGCCCCTGCTGGGCTGGCCACGTGTCGTGCGTCTCCCGGCCGTCCTGGTGCCGGCCCTCGCCCTGGCCCTCCTGGTGCCGCCCCTGTCGTACTGGCGGCAGTCCCCCCTTCCCACCGTGGACTGGCAGCCCTCTCGCCGCCTCGTGT
Organism: Vicinamibacteria bacterium; assembly: GCA_035715025.1. GTDB lineage: Bacteria > Acidobacteriota > Vicinamibacteria > Fen-336 > Fen-336 > AA29. Next base: position 1,256 of record DASTLK010000504.1, on the reverse strand, counting down.
GGTCGATGGCGCTCGTGGTCGGGCTGCTGCTCTTCTGGTACGTGTGGACCCGGTTTCGATCCGGGGAGATCAACGCCATCGATTTCACCGTCTACTACGATCGCCCGTGCTTCCAGACCGTCCATGGCCGCCCGTTGTTCGTCGAGACCTCGGACACGCCTGCCCTCTCCAATCGGAGCGAGCTCGCGGACCATGCCTACTGGGGGATGCTGATCGCCTGTGCTCCGTATGCTCTCTACCCGAGCCCGCTCTGGCTTCATGCGCTCTCCGTCATCGCCATCGTCGCGGGCAGCCTGCACGTGCTTCGCATCTCGCAGCGGCTCGGAGCCGGCGGAGCCCTGGCCAGCGCCACGGCACTGGCCTTCGTGCTCAACGACAACACGGCGCGAACGATGAACTACGGCTTCCATCCCGAGGTGCTCTACGCCTGGTTCATCCCCTGGATGATCGACGCGGGGCTGCGCGGCGCGCGGGCCTCCTTCCTGGCCGCGATGCTGGCGAGCGTGCTGGTGAAGGAGGACGCATGCCTGCCCCTGTTCGCGGCCTCCGTCGCGCTGGCCTTCAACTCCTTTCGCACCATGACGCGGACGAACCGCTTCCTGTTCCTCGTTCTCCCGACGATCGTGGCGCTGGCCAGCCTCGGCCTCTACTACGGGTACGTGGTCCCCATGCTGAGCGGCGAGAGCCGACCGACGTACGCGCACTTCTGGGCGAACTACGGGGACACGCCGATGGCGGCGCTCCTCGGCATGGTGACCCATCCCTGGCGGGTCCTGAAGAGCGCGATGACCTCAGGCGTGTTCAAGACCGTCCAGCCCCACTTGTTCCTCCCGCTCGTGGGTTGGCGATGGGCGATCGGCACCCTTCCCATCGTCGCGTTGTACGGAGCTTCGGCCAACGAGCAGGTGCGGGCGTTCGCGATCTACTACTCCATCGTGTTCGTCCCGTTCTTCGTCCTGGCCGCGTCCGCGGGGGCATTGGCCCTGGCTCGACGCTTCGTGACGAACCCGGGGCACGCCCAACTGGCGGCGGCGGTCGCCGTCCTGCTCGGGCCCTTGCTCGTGGGCAGCGGACATCGCGGCTACAGCCTGCGCCCCTGGAAGACCGAGATCGCCGCCGTTCCGCGTGCGGTGACCCAGCTCGCGGACGAGCCCAGGGTCCTGGTCCAAAGCGGCCTGTTCCCCCACGCCGGTTACGACGAGCGTCTCCAGCTGCTCACGCCGGAGACGCTCGCCGATCCCCGCAACGCCGGCGCC
>DASTLK010000503.1:0-6855 GCA_035715025.1 Vicinamibacteria bacterium | reverse complement strand
AGCGCGCGACCATGTAGACGCCCGCCGTCACCATGGTGGCGGCGTGGATGAGGGCCGAGACCGGCGTGGGGCCCTCCATGGCGTCCGGCAACCAGACGTACAGCGGGAGCTGCGCGCTCTTGCCCGTCGCGCCCACGAAGAGGGAGAGCGCGATGACGGTGAGGGTGCCGCCCCATGCCCACTCCACCGGCATGTGCGCGGCGTGCTCCATCACCGTGCGGAAGTCGAGCGACCCGAACGTCGTGAAGATCAGGAACATCCCCAGCGCGAAGCCCGCGTCCCCGATGCGGTTCACGATGAAGGCCTTCATGCCCGCGTTGGTGGCGCTCTGCTTCTCGAACCAGAAGCCGATGAGCAGGTACGAGCAGAGGCCTACGCCCTCCCACCCCACGAAGAGCACGGCGTAGTTCGCGCCGAGCACGAGGGTGAGCATCGCGAACATGAAGAGGTTCAGGTACGACATGTAGCGGGCGTACCCGGGGTCGTGGCCCATGTACCCGATCGAGTACACGTGGATGAAGAAGCCGACGAAGGTGACCACGAGCAGCATCACCGAGGAGAGCGGATCCACCTGGTAGGCCCAGTCGACCGTGAAGGGCAGGGGGCCGTGCGCGGTGGCGGCGGCGCCGCCCGGGATCCACGTCCACAGCGTCTCCACCAGCGTGTGCTCGGCCGCGCCGTGCGCGGCGACGACCGAGATCAGGGCGACCACGAAGGAGAGGAAGACCGCGCCCGCGGCCACGAAGCCGATGTAACCGGGGGGGGGCACGTGCACGCCGTGCGCGTGATGGCCGTGGCCGTGACCCTCGTCGCGGGCCCGGCGCAAGGCGCGCACGCCGACGAAGAAATTGAAGAGGAAGCCGAGGAGCGGGAAGAGGGGTATCAGGAAGACGAACTTCATGGGCACCTCGGAAGGACGGCCGGCGCGGATCTTATGGGCCGCGCTGGCGGGCCGTCAAGCCTGGCCCCCGCCGCCGTGCTCGGTGCGGCCGGCCAGGAGGTCGAGCGCGTGGGCGAGCACCGGCCGCAGCGCCTCCAGGCCGTCGGCCACCGCGCGCGGGCTGCCCGGGAGGTTCACGATCAGGCACGCGCCCGCGACACCCGCCACGCCTCGGGAGAGTGCCGCCATCGGGGTCTGGCGCAGGCCGTGGGCGCGCAGGAGCTCGGCCAGCCCGGGCGCGTCGCGGTCGATGACGTCACGGGTCGCTTCCGGCGTGACGTCGCGGGGCCCCAGGCCGGTGCCCCCCGTCGTCACCACCAGCGCGGAGCGCGCGGCGGCCTCGCGCAGCGCGGCCGCGATGCGGGCGCGATCGTCGGGCACGACCACGGGGTCTTCGACGGTCAAGCCCGCCTCGCGGAGGCGCCGGCACGCCTCCGGCCCCGAAGCGTCCGGCCGGCGGCCGGCGGCGGCGGAGTCGCTGACGGTGATGACGACGGCTCGCATATTCTTTGACAAGGCGCGAATTGACGGCGGAACGCCGATCGACGACCCTTGAAAAGGATCATAAACGGAGAAGCCGAAGCGATGTCCCTCATTCTGGCCGCTGCCGTCCTGCTGCTGGCCCCCGCCTCCCCCGCCCCCGCCGGCGACGAGGTGCGCTCGCTGAGCGTCACCGTCACGGACGAAAAGGGCGCGCCCATCGACGGCCTGGCCGCGCAGGACATCGCCGTCCTCGAGAACGGCACCGCCCGCACTCTCACCCGCGTCGAGAAGGACGAGCGTCCGCTGCGCGTGGCCGTGGTCGTCGATACGAGCGAGCCCATGGGCGATCACTATCGCCAGCAGATCCTCGAGCCGCTCCTCCGGCTCCTGAGCCGCCTGCCCAAGGGCAGCGAGTTCGCGGTCTGGACGACGGGGGACCGCCCGAACAAGGTCGTGGACTACGGCCAGGGCGTGACCGCCGCGACCAAGGCCCTGCGGCGCATCTTCCCCACGGGGGGGAACACCCTGCTCGATGCGCTGGTGGAGGCCTCGCGCGACCTCCAATCCAAGGAGGCCGCGCGCTCCGCGATCGTGGTCGTGACGGGGACGGGCGCGGGCTTCACCAACTACAGCAAGGAGCAGGTGGTCGACATCGTGCGGCCCACCGGCGCGACCGTGCTCGCGGCCGAGATCGAGGAGACCGGAGTGGAGGCGAGCCGCGGACAGGGCGAGGTCAGTCGGACCGACTACGATTACACCCTCGCCAACCTCGCGGACGCGACGGGCGGCCGGCGGGAGACGCTGCTTTCCGCCATGGGCACGGGCCACACCCTCGACTCCTTCGCGGGCGAGCTCTCCTCCCAGTACCGCGTCTCCTTCGAGAGCGTGGCCGGCCTCAGGGACAAGGACCGGAAGCTGGAGGTCAAGGTGGCCCGGCCGGGGGCCAAGGTCCGTATCGGCGTCCCGCGCAGTTGAAAGTGATCAAGCCTCTTGTCGCTCGCCGCCCCATGGCGACGCGTCGCCTCCTGCTTCTCGGCGTCCTGGCCGCCGTGCTGGGCCCCGGATCGGCTTCGCGCGCGCAGACGCCGCCGCGGGCCACCCCGCGCCCACCCGTCTTCGGGGCCGGCATCGAGGTCATCAACCTCAACGTCTCCGTCACCGACGCCCGGGGCCGCTACGTCACCGACCTCGTGAAGAACGATTTCGCGGTCTTCGAGGACGGGGTGCGGCAGGAGCTCTCGATCTTCAACCACGAGGACATCCCGATCTCGCTCGTCCTCATGATGGACACCTCCGCCTCGATGGACGAGAAGCTGCCGACGGCGCGCGCGGCCGCCATCCGCTTCGTGGGCACGCTGCGAACCCAGGATAACGCGCAGATCATGCAGTTCAACGACCGCACGACCATCCTCCAGGACTTCGTGGCCGACCACCACGCGCTGGACGAGGCGATCTCGCGCACGGAGGCCGCGGGGCCCACCGCCCTGCACAACGCCCTCTACGTGGCTCTCAAGGAGCTCGAGAAGCAGAAGAACCAGGGCGAGCTGCGGCGGCGCGCCATCGTGCTCCTTTCCGATGGCGAGGACACGGCGTCCCTGGTCAGCGACGACCAGGTGCTCGACCTCGCGCGCAAGACCGAGATCAACATCTACGCGATCAGCCTGCGCCCGCGCCGCATGCCCGACCGCAACCAGGTGAAGTTCAGCCAGGCCGCGCACCTCCTCACCGCGCTCACGCAGGACACGGGCGGGCAGGTGCACTTCCCCAACTCGCTCTCCGAGCTCGACGCCGTGTACGACCGGATCGCGGAGGAGCTGCGGACGCAGTACAGCCTGGGCTACGTGTCGAACAACTCGCGGCGGGACGGGAAGTGGCGCCGCATCGTGGTGCGCGTCCCCACGCGCGAGGACTTGCAGGTCCGCCACAAGCTCGGGTACTTCGCGGTCGCGACGGCCACGACTTCGCGCTAGCCCGCTCCCCCTCAGGCCGTCTTCGCCGCCGGCGTCTGGTCCAGGCGGTGGTGGAGAAGGGCGAGGACCGCCATCTCCTCGCGCCGCAGGCGGTCCTCCCCCTCCCGGGCTTCGTGGTCGAGCCGCTGCTGCAGGGTGGCCGCGAGAGTGCCGTCGAGGTAGGCGTCGAACACCACCGGGTGCACGTAGCACTTGCGGCAGACGGCCACCGTGTTGCCGAGCCGTCCGGCCACGTCCTCCACCGCGCGCAGGACGTTCTTCTTCGCCTCCGCCTTCGTGCGCGCGGCCGGCCGCTCGCTCAGCGCCCAGGCCGCGAGCACGGTGCCCGCCCACGTGCGGAAGTCCTTCGCCGTGAAGTCCTGGCCCGTGACCTCGCGCAAGTAGTCGTTGACGTCGCTGGACGTGACGGCACGGCGGCGACCCCGGCGGTCGACGTACTGGAACAGCTCCTGGCCGGGCAGGTCCTGGCAGCTCTTGACGATCCGGCTGAGCCGCCGGTCCTGCACGCCGACCTCGCGCACTTTGCCGCTCTTCCCGCGGAAGCGGAACTGGACCGTCGAGCCCTTGATCGAGGCGTGGCGGCCGCGGAAGGTGGTCAGGCCGAAGGAGCCGTTGTCCCGCGCGTACTCCTCGTTGCCGACGCGGATGAGCGTCGTCTCCAGGAGCTTGAGGACGGCCGCCAGCACCCGGCGGCGCGAGAGCCCGCGGTGGGCGAGGTCCTCTTCGATGCGCGCGCGGAGGACGGGCAAGGCCTGCCCGAAGGCGAGCATCCGGCCGTACTTGGCGTCGTCGCGGACGGTGCGCCAGCGCGGGTGATAGCGGTACTGCTTGCGGCCGCGCGCGTCGCGGCCCGTGACCTGGATGTGGCCGAGCGCGTCCGGACAGATCCAGACGTCCGTCCAGGCGGGCGGGATGACCAGCGACCGGATGCGGCCCAGGGTCCGCGGATCCCGGAGGACGCGTCCATTGCGGCCGAGGTAACGAAAGGCGCGGCCGGCCTTCTGCCGCCGCAGGCCGGGCCGAGCGTCGATCACGTAGTGAAGGCCGGCCGCGTCGGCGGCTCGCTGCGGATGGGTGGCGAGGTCGAGGACGGTCCGATACGTCTCGGCGCGCGACGCGCGCCTCGGTCGAACCGCGCGAGCGTGACGGACGGAGGCTCCCATGTCCCGGCCTCTCTGCAAACGCGAGGCCAGGCCCCGCGTCAGGTCCGCGGTGACTTGGCGATCCGCTCCATCAGCTCGGCGGCTTCGACGATCTCTTCGGGCGGCACCGGCGGCGGCCCGCCGTCCCTGACCGCGCGATAGGCCGCGGCGATCAGGGCACGCAGTCCCGGGAAGGCGGGCTCGCGGCGCAGCGCGCGTCCGGCCAGGTTGAGGGCGGCCATGGAGAGGCCGGCCGCGCTGCGGCGGAAGGGAGCGGCGACCTTGGCCGCCCGCGAGTGCCCGCCCACCTCCCACACCAGGTGGCCGTGGAAGAGGTCCAACCGCGCCGAGCGCGCGGTGCCGACGACGAGCAGCTCGTAACGGGGCGGCCGGCCGCGAAAGCTCGCGAACAGGCTGAGCTGCGTGCTGGCCGTCCGCGTGACCAGGGACAGATCGTCCGACGTCGACGCGAGCACGTGCCAGGAGACGGGCGACACGCCCCCGACCAGCGCTCGGAACAACGACACGAAGTGCGGCACGATCCCCACCAGCCGCTCGCGGCGCACCGGCGCCGCCAGTCCCTCGCCGTCCGTCGTGCAGGCGGCGCCCTCGATGCGGACGATCTCTCCCAGCTGGTCCCGGTGCGCGAGCATGCGGCCGAACCCGCGCTGGAAAGCGAACTGGTGGACGGGGCAGAGCACGAGGCGCAGCTTGCCCGCCATGTCGACGAGGCGGCGCGCCTCTTCGGTCGAGGTGGCGACCGGCTTCTCCACGATCGCGTGGCGGCCCGCCCCCAGCACGCGATCGGCCAGGGCCGCGTGATCGACGTCCGTGCAGACGTGGATGACGGAGGCGCTGGTCACCATAAGGCAGTCGTCGAAGTCCCGGAAGACGAGCGCCCCCCGGAAGTCCCGCGCGAGGTCTTGCGCGCGCGCGTGGTCGGGGTCGACGATCGCCACCACGCGTCCGCCGGCCGCCTTCGCGTAGCGCGCGTGCCAGCGGCCCATGAGGCCGGCGCCCACGATCGCCACCTCCGGCCGTCCGCGCGGACTCATGCGCCCGCGCTCGCGTTCATGCCCGCCCGCCCCCTCCAACGACTACGAAAGACGGGTCGGACACTCCCGATCCAAGCAGAGAACCGGCACGCGTGCGGCGATGGCGGTGAAGAGAGGACCGGAGTCGGGGGAACGACAGGATCGGAGAGTGGGGTGATCCTGGATCAATGGCGAAGCGTACGCTCCGGCCGCGGCCAGTGTCAAGGTTTGGCGAGGCAGGGTTGGTGAGGCAAGGCCTGGAGAGACGAGGCGGGGGCCGACGACCGGCGCCCCCGCCCTCATCTGCTCGCGGCAACGACGACGTCAGAAGCCCAGCCAGACTCCGAAGCGTGGACCGCCCACGCGAACGCCCAGCAACGGGCGATAGCCGCGGTACCGGTACGACGGCACAACGACGACGCGCGGACGGTAGCCGTACGGCCGATAGGAGCCGTAATAGCCGTCGTAGGCGTAATCGTCGTAGTAGTTGTCGTCGTAATAGCCGTAGGCATAGCCGTAGCTGGGATACGCGTAGCGGTACGAGTAGTTGTTGTACCGGTAGGGACGGTAGTACCGGTTGGAGCCATACGAGCGATACGAGTCGGAACGATACGATCGCGCGCGGTCGCCACGACGGTCGTCGCGATAGGACCGGGTGATCCTGACCCGGCCTCCGCTGCGACCATCGCGCCAGTCGCGATCACGGTCGTCGGCGCTGGCCGCCACGGGCGCCAGGGCCGACGCTCCCAGGCCTAGCGCCAGGGCGCCGGCGAGGACCCGGAGCTTCATGGGGACACCTCCTCCAGAGGGTTCGCTTCGCTTCGCCCGGAAGCAATTGGCGTTCCAGCTGGCCTCGGACCGTGGTCCAAGGGGTTACGAGGGAAGCACGGAGGGACGGCGACCGCTGTGACGGACGCCATTGTCACCCGCCTACTCCACCCAGACCTTCACCGTGGCCTCGTCGTCCTCGATCTCGACCAGCTCCTGCCCGGACTCCAGACTCCGCAGCACCTCGGAGAGGCGGACGGAATGGCATTTCTCGTGATCGCCCTCCCCGCTGCGGCAGCTCCAGTCGATCGTGTCGTCGCCGAGCGCGCGTACCACGGAGAGAGGCAGGTTGATCGTGACCTTCTTCCGTCCGGTGCTGCGATCGACGACGCGCACCTTGAACCACTGCGGCTCGCGGCCGGTACGGGGCGCGGGCCGCGCCTGGGCCGCGGCGGGCGCCGCCGGCGTCGCCCGAACCCGGGCCGGCGCGGGGCTCGCCACCGCCTTCTTGACGATCG
>DASTLK010000502.1:0-5133 GCA_035715025.1 Vicinamibacteria bacterium | reverse complement strand
TGGCCCTGGCCGAGCTGGGGGCGCGCCGGCTGGAGGCGCTGCTCCGGGCGAGCGAAGAGGAGAACCACCGGCGGCTGCTGGAGACGCAGGACCAGGCGGCCCAGGCGGCGGAAAAGGCGCGCGAGCTGGAGCGCGCGAACGAGGCCCTGCGCAAGTCCGAGCGGCAGAGCCAGCATCGCGCGGAGCAGATCGCGCTCTTGAGCTCGGTCGCGCATCGCATCTCCTCCATCCTCGACGCCGAGCGCCTCATGCAGGAGGCGGCGGAGGTGATCCAGGCCCGCCTGAACCACACCTACGTCGCGGTGGTCGTGCTCGACGACGAGGGCGTCCTCGTCGGGAGGTGGGCGGGACGGGCGGGGATCGGCCGCCGCAGCGCGGGCCGCGCCCAGGGTCCGGCCGGGGGTGTGATCGGCCGCGCCCTGCGCAAGCGCGCCCCCCAGGTCGTCCCGGACGTCTCCAGGGATCCCGACTACCATCCCGACGTGCCGGGCACGCATTCCGAGATGGTGATCCCGCTGCTCGACGGAGGGGAGGCCGTCGGCGCCATCGACTTCCAGACCGAGCGCACGGGCGCGTTCGATCTGGACGCGGTCGCGGTGGGGGAGACGCTGGCCGAATTCCTCGTGGTCGCCCTGCGCAATGCGCGCCTCTTCTCGGAGAGCCGGCGTGGACAGGACTGAGGTGGTCGCATGATGCTGGTGCCGGCGATCGTGCTCGTGGCGCTGTCGGGCCAGGCGGAGCCGGCCGCGGCGGTCAAGGAGACCGCCTACGCGCGCGTGGCCCTGGCGCAGAGCATCGGACGCGACCCCGCGATCCACGCGGCCGTGGTGGCGAGCAACGCCGTCGCGGAGACGCCGGAGCAGATCCGCCGCCGCGACGCCTACTGGATCGCGAACACGCATGATCCCCTGCGGCAGACGATCGTCCGGGCCCCGTGCTCGGACAAGGTGCGCGCGCTGGTCAAGGCCGATGTGGTGGTGGTCGAAGCCTTCGTCATGAACAACCGGGGCACCCTCGTCTGCAGCATCGCCGAGACCAGCGATTACTGGCAGGGCGACGAGCCCAAGTGGCAGAAGACCTATGTCGACGGCAAGGATGCCTTCGTCGAGGAGCCCGCCTTCGACGTCAGCACCGGGAAGTACGCGATCCAGGTGAGCGTGCCCGTCTTCGACGCGGGCAAGCGCATCGGCGCCGTGACCCTGACCCTCAAGCTCCACCGGGACACCACGACCAAGCACTGAGCGCATCCGTCCGTGGCCGGATCCAATGCGTCCGTCAGGGGATCACGTTCGGCGCGCCCTGTTTCGTGGCGTCCCAGAGAGTCACCACGCGGCACGGGCCGTCGGGTGCGCCCTCGACCGGGCTGCGTTGGAGGACGGTCGTGACGCGGAGGACGAACCCGGTCGCGGTGAAGCGGCCGCTTTCGAACGTGTCCGTGGCCGGGATCGTGCCCATCACGAGCGAGGACGTGGGACGAAGATCGAACCCACCGTCGCGCCGCACCGTGCCCGGAAGGTCTCGCGTGCCATGGTCGTTGAGGACGAACTCCGTCGCCCCGGGGGAGTGCTGCACCGTCCCTGGATTGGTGAAGACGTCACCAGGGTGGCTCAGCCCGCAGGTGTCCTCGGTCACGGACTTGCGGATGTCGTAGGTCCCCGCCACCTGGAGCGCGGCCGCGCTCGGACCGCCGGTCCCACCGCCTCCGCCGCAGCCAATCAGTTCGGTGGTGGCCGCAGTGCAGGCCGCCAGCGATACGAAGGCACTCCACACCCACCCCGCCCGTCTTCCCACGCTGCCTCCTCGGGCGTCCGGCGCGCTGCCCTGTTGGGCGTGAAGGTGGGGGAGGAGGCGGCGGCACGCAACCGAGCGCGACCCGAAAGCGCAAGTCGTGTCCCTGCCGGCGGCTGCGGAGGGGGATTTGCGGGCGGTGCTAGACTCGCGCCGTGGCGCGCTATCGCTTCGGCGTCTTCGAAGTCGACGCGGCGTCGGGGGAGCTGACGCGCGCGGGCCGCCGCCTGCATCTGGCCCCCCAGCCGGCCCATGCGCTGGTGGTCCTCCTGGAGCGCGCGGGGACGGTGGTCAGCCGGGACGAGCTGCGCCGCGCCCTCTGGGACGACACGACGTTCGTCGAGTTCGACCAGAGCCTCACCTTCGTGGTGAGCCGGATCCGCATCGCGCTCGGGGACGACGCGCGGTCCTCGCGCTTCCTGGAGACGCTGCCGCGGCGAGGGTACCGCTTCGTGGCGCCGGTCGAACGGTTCGAGGCGGCGGAAGAACGCCCGCCCGCGCCCGCGCCACCGGAAATACGCGCGTCCCCGCCCTCGGCGTGGCCTCGTCGCACCGCGATCGCCGCCCTGGCCGCGCTCCTGGCCGCCTCGACGCCCACGCTCGTGCCGCGGCACGAGCCGTCATCGGAGGCGCGATCGGCCTTCCGCCGCGGGCAGGCGCTGGCCGGATCGGGACAACGGCGGCAGAGCCTGGCCTCTCTGCGCGAAGCCACCCGCCTCGATCCGGCGTTCGCAGAGGCGCACTTCGCCATCGCCTCGATCTACGCCGAGCTGGCCGAGGCCGGCGAGCTGGCGCCGGCGGACGCCTTCCCGATCGCGCGCGCCGAGGCCGAGCGTGCGCTCGCCCTGGAGGAGGTCGCCGACTCGCACCTCGTGCGGGGCACGGCCTTGTTCCTGTACGACTGGGACCGCGAGGAAGCGCGCCGAGCGTTCGAGCGGGCGGTCATGCTGGAGCCGCGGGCCAACCTGCCGCTCGTCGCCTACGCCCGACTCCTTTCCGCCTCCGGCGAGCACCGCGCGGCCATGGAGGCCATCGGTCGAGCGGAGGCGCTCAATCCCTCCTGCGACATCGTCGTGCACGAAGCGGGCTGGGTCCTCTACCGCGCGCGGCGCTACGTGGAGGCGATCCGCAAGTTCGAGCGCTCGGCGGAGCTGGGGCCGCCCCGGTTCACCGACGAGGTGTCCTGGCGCAAGCTCAACCGTTTCCGCATCCTCCTCGTGCACCTTCAGATGGGCTCGCGCGACGCCGCCGGCGAGGATGCCCGCGCGATCGCGCAGCTCGCCGGCGCCGCGCCGGCGGTGATGGCGGCGCTGCGCGCCGCGCCGCCGGAGGAGGCGCTCCGGCGCGTCCTCCGGACGAGCGTGCGGCTCTTGTCCCAGCACGCCGAGCGCGAATACGTCTCCCCGGTCCGGCGCGCGGAGCTGCACGCCGCCCTGGGCGAGGACGACGAAGCGCTGCGCTGGCTCGTGCAGGCGGCCCGGGATCGCGCGCCCGCGCTGGCCTCCTCGATCGCGGACCCCATCTTCGATGGACTGCGCGCGCGCCCGGCCTTCCAGTGGATCGCCGACCGCGTGGCCGGAGGAAGCGGGCCGCGGCCTTCCCTGGTCGCGGAGGCGCGGTCGAGTGCCGTGTCCCTGTCCCCGGCGCGCTGATCAGCCGGCGATCACGCGACCCAGCACGGAAGCGAGATGGCGGGGCAGCCGTGCCGCCACGTCCTCCGCCGCCACCGGGCGGGCCAGCCGCCGCTCCAGGCTGGTGACCCCGCGGCCCCGGATCCCGCAGGGCACGATCATCCCGAAGGGCGCGAGATCCGTGGAGACGTTGAGCGCGAACCCGTGCGAGGTCACCCAGCGCGCGATGCGCACGCCGATGGCGCCGATCTTCTCGTCGCCGACCCACGCCCCCGTCATTCCCGCCACCCGGCCGGCTTCGACGCCGTAGTCCGCGCAGGTCCGGATCATCACCTCTTCGAGGTCACGCACGTAGCGATGGACGTCGCAGCGATCGGGGGAGAGGTCGAGGATCGGATAGCCGACGACCTGGCCGGGCCCGTGATAGGTGACGTCGCCGCCGCGTCCGGTCTCGAAGACCTCGAACCCCTGCGCCTCGAGCGCATCCGGGGACAGGAGGACGTGCTCCGTACGCGCGTTGCGGCCGAGCGTGAAGACCGGATCGTGCTCGAGGAGGAGGAGGGTGTCGGGGATGCGCCCGGCCTGTCGCTCCGCGACGAGGCGCGCCTGCAGCTCGAGCGCTTGCGCGTAGGGCACGCGCCCGAGGTGACGCACCTCCAGCGGCCGCACCGCGCCCGCCGCCGCCCTCAGAGCGCCGATTCGTCGAACTCCTGGAGGCCGTTCTTGAGGTGCGCCATGAACTTGTCGGCGTCGGCGCCATCCACGATGCGATGGTCGAAGCTGAGGGCGAAGTAGGCCATCGTGCGGATAGCGATGGCGTCGTCGCGGACGGTCGCGCGCTTCTCGATCGTGCCCACCGCGAGGATGCCCACCTGCGGCTGGTTGATGATCGGCGTGCCGAAGAGGCTCCCGAACCCACCGGGGTTCGTGATGGTGAAGGTGCCGCCCTGGACCTCTTCGATCTTGAGGCGCTTGGCCCGCGCGCGCTCGGCGAGGTCGTTGATCGACCGCGCCAGGCCCAGGACGTTCTTCTCGTCCGCGTTGCGGAGGACGGGCACGATGAGCCCCCAGTCCAGGGCCACCGCGATCCCGATGTTGAGGTCCTTCTTGTAGACGATGTTGTCGCCGTCCACGGACGCGTTGAGGATCGGGAAGGCCTTGAGCGCGTTGACCGTCGCCTTGACGATGAACGGCATGTACGTGAGCTTGACGCCGCTCCGCTCCTGATAGGGCTGCTTGTACTTCTGGCGGAGGTGGGCCGCGCGCGACATGTCGATCTCGAAGACGGTCGTGACGTGCGCGGAGATGCGCTTGGACATCACCATGTGCTCGGCCGTCTTCTTGCGGATGGGCAGCATCGGCACGATCTCGACGCGTTCGCCCGGCTGGTGCGCAGAGACGAAGGGCGCCGGCCCGGGGGCGGGAGCGGGGGCCGCGCCTGAGGTCGGCTTGGCGGGCGGAGGCGGCGTCGCGGCGGGCGGGGCGGGCGAGGGCGTGCTCGCCGCCGGAGGGGCGGCCGCCGGGGCTGGCGCCGGAGACACGGAGGGCGCCGGCGAAGCGGAGGGCGCGGCCGGCGCGAAGGGCGTGGATGGCGTCGAGGACCAGGTCGGGGTCGCCGCGCGCTCCGGTGCCGCCGCCGGTGGGGCCGCGGGCGTCGGCGCCGGCGGCGGGGCGGCCGGAGTTGGCGCGGCGGGAGTTGGTGCGGCGGAAGGCG
>DASTLK010000501.1:0-4984 GCA_035715025.1 Vicinamibacteria bacterium | reverse complement strand
CGATGGCCACGCCCGCCGTCCCGTCCGCCCCCGCGGTCGCGTCGCTGTTCCTCTACTCCGATCCGCCGGGCGCTACCGTCTACCTCGACGACGAGCTGGTCGGTGCGACCGATCCCGCCAGCGGCCGTCTGGTGCGCACCGGCGTCCCCGTGGGCACCCATCACCTCCGCCTCACGCGCGCCGGTCTCGGCGACGCCGTGGAGGACTTCACCGTCTCCTCGTCGGGTCCCACCACCGTGCGCGCCCACCTCGCGCCCGCCCCCTCGTCCGCCCCCTCTCCGATGGCCTGGGCGCTCGGCGCCGTGCTCGCGCTCGTCGCCGCCGCGGCGGTGTTCCTGTATCGGCATCGCGCGGCCGCCACTCATGACGGCGAGACCGTGGCTCTTCCGGCCCGGACCGCGCCCGGTACGGCCACCCCCCCGGAGCCCCTCACGCCGGGAGTGCTCCTGGCCCGCCGGGCGACGGCGGTGAGCCCGGCGACGCAGGGGAACGGCAGTCCGGAGACGGCGACGCTCACGCCGCCCCCGGGCCTCGGTGCCTCCGATCGCTTTGGCGAGTTCCAGCTGCTCGAGCCGCTCGGCAAGGGCGGCATGGCCGCCGTGTTCAAGGCCGAGCGGCGCGGCGAGGTCTGTGCCCTCAAGCGCCCGCTGACCGCTTTCCTCGAGGATCCCGATTTCCTCGAGCGCTTCCTGCGCGAGGCGGAGATCGGCCGCACGCTGCATCACCCCAACATCATCCGGATCTTCGAGCGCGGAGACGTCGGCGGCGTGCCGTACTTCACCATGGAGCTGGTGCGCGGCGATACCCTGCACGCGCGCATCCGCGCCCAGGGCGCAATGGACGCGCGCACGGCCACGGACGTCGTGGCCCAGGTCGCGGAGGCCCTGGACTACGCGCACCTCAAGGGGGTGATCCACCGCGACCTCAAGCCGTCGAACATCATGATCCTCGAGGACGGGACGGTGAAGGTGATGGACTACGGGATCGCGCGGGCGCGACGCTTCGACGGCCTGACCCTCACCGGCGCTTTCCTGGGCACGCCCGACTACGTGGCCCCGGAGACCGCGGAGGGCAAGGGCGCGGACGCGCGCAGCGACCTCTATTCGCTGGGGATCGTGTTCTACGAGATCCTGACCGGCCAGAAGCCCTTCGTGGGCGACTCGCCCTTCGCGACCCTGCGCAAGCACGTCTCGGAGCCGCCCACGCCGCCTTCCCTGATCGCGCCGGGCGTGCCCCGCGAGCTGGAGGCGATCATCCTGAAGCTGCTCTCGAAGAGCCCGGACGACCGCTATCCGGGCGCGGAAGAGCTCGTGATCGCGCTCCGCGACTACCTCAATCGCGCGGCCTGACCGTCGCCAAAGGTGCGGGCGGAGTCGTCGCACCGCCATCCTGGGTCACGCCCCGCTCGGGCAGGTCGGCATCCGCGTCCTTCCAGGCTCCCGCGGCGGCCGCGAGCTCGCGGCGCGCGGTGGGCTCGTCTCCGCGATGCCGGGCCACGAGCCCGAGCGCGAGGTGCGATCCGCCGTAGCCGGCGTCGTGCTCGATCATCTGCCCCGCGGTGTATTCGGCGAGGTCCCAGGCCCCCGCCTCCCGGGCGACGCGGGCGATTCCCTCCAGGCGGAACAGGGCCTGGATCCAGGCGTCGGGGCCGGGAAGGGCGCGCAGCCGCGTCTCGACGTCTCGGAGGAGGGCGCCGCCCTCCGCGGCCTTGCCCTCGCGCAGCAGGATCTCCCCGCGCAACGTGTCGACCCACGGATCGACGGTCCTCCGGGTGACGGTCAGCCCGCCGGCCAGGGTCGGGACCGCCCCGCGCTCGCTCTCCGCGGCGGCCAGGGCCGCCCGCACCTCCTCCGCGCGGCCCAGGGCCAGCAGCGCGTGTCCCTCCAGCGCGCGCCCGGCCACCCGCGCCGCCGCCGACCGTCCGGAGGCGAGCGTGTGCGCGGCGGCCAGGGCCTCGGCCGCGCGTCCGCGGTCGAGCAGGAAGGACGCGAGCGTCTTCTGGTTGAACTCGAGGTAGTCCGTGACCGGGGGCAGGGCGGCCATCTCGCGCAACCGTTCTTCGGCGAGGCGCATCTGGCCCTTGTACTGGTAGGCGGTGGCGAGGAGATCGAGGTTGTGGACGTGATGCCAGTCCATCTCGGGCGAGATCCCCTCCGCCGCGTAGTACGCCTTCTCGAGCGCGTCCGTGCGGAGGAAGGCCGCGATCGCGTCGTCGATGCGCCCGACGCGGCGAAGGTCGTGTCCCCACATGTGGTGCGAATGCGGGATGGCGGGCGCGAGCGCGGCGTAGACCTCGCCGTGCTCGAGCGCCTCCGGGATCTTCCCGAGGGTCTCGTAGGTGTGGGTCAGGTAGTGGTGCGCGGCTCCGTTGTCGGCCTGGAGCTGCAGCGCGCGCTTGTAGAACACGACCGAGCCCTCGCCACCGCGCTGGCCGCGGCCGGCGGCCGTCGGCTCCTCCGCGTTGCCGCGGATCAGCCACAGCTCGACGTCGTCGCCGTCCACTTCCAGCGCGTCGTCGATGGCCTTCTTGTAGGCCAGATGACGGGCGGGATCGCCGAGGTCGGCCATCGCGTAGAGCTGCGCCGCGCGCACCGCGATGCGCCGCCGCTCGCGCGGGGAGGCCTTCGCGGCCCGCGCCTGGGCCGCGGCCAGGGCGCTCTGCGCGTCCGCGGGCGCCTCCAGGCCGGAGTACACGCGACTCAGCCCGACGTAGGCCATGGCCAGCCCGGGGTCGAGCCGCAGCGCTTGATGGAAGGACCGCGCGGCCTCGATCCAGACGTACCCGTGCAGGTAGTTCAGCCCCTGGACGTAGAAAGCGCGAGCCGGCGCCGAGGCGCTCGTCACCTCCTCCCGCGCGTTGCCCGTGCCCGGACGCAGGGCCAGGGGACGCGTCAGGATCTCGCGCGGCACCCAGCCCGCGGGCGCCATGCAGGCCGCGTGCGGATCGTCCTGCAGCCCGCGGCCACCATCGTGGGTCTGTGGCTGCAGCTCGCGGCCACCATCGTGGGTCTGTGGCTGCAGCCCGCGGCCACCATCGTGGGTCTGTGGCTGCGCGGCGGCGATCGTCGCCGCGAGGGACAGCGCCACCAGGCACGAGGCCAGGCGCATCACGGCGTCAGGAGCGCGGAGGACGTCCCGCGGCGGGCTCCGCGGGCTCGGCGTACCCTTCGTAGGACTCGTAGCCGCCGTGGTAGTCGGAATCCTCGGGCCGGCGGATCTGCGAATGGCTCACCACGCGGTCGCGGCGCAGGCCGCGGAAGTCCTCGAGCCGCCGCCATCCCTTGTCCGCGTTCTTCTCGAGGAACGCGCCCATGCCCTGCAGGAGCCGCTTGATGACGTTGGGCCCGACGGCATGATCCAGCATGGCCGCCGTGCAGACCTGCACCGTGCCGCAGCCGAGCAGGAAGTAGTTCAAGGCGTGCGCGAAGTCGGAGACGCCGCCGATGCCGGAGAAGCTCCTCTCCGGGAACGCGCGCGTCATCTGCGCCATCTTGGCCATCGACAGGGGCAGGATGGCGGGACCGCCGAGACCGCCGCTCGACACCAGACCGTCGACGTTCATCTCGAAATCGAGGGTCTCGGGATCGATCAGGGGCAGCGACGGGAACGTGTTCGAGGAGACGACGGCGTCGCCGCCGCCCGCGAAGACCGCCCCCGCCTCCATCGCGATGTCGGTGGTGGAGGGCGTGAGCTTCGACCAGACCGGGATCTTCGCGACTTCCTTCACCACCTGCGTGACCCGCGAGCAGAGCTTCTGGTCCTTGCCGATGTTCGAGCCCATGTCCTCGCGGTCCATGTGCGGGCAGGAGAGGTTCAGCTCCAGGCCGTCCGCGCCCTGGTCCTGGCAGGCGCGGGCCAGGGTCTGCCAGGCGGCCAGCTCCTTGTCCGAGCCGGAGCCGGCCATGATCGACGCGATGAGCACGCGGTCCGGGTACGCCTTCTTGATGCGCCCCAGGCGCGGCACCCACCAGTCGAGGGGCTTGTCCGAGATCAGCTCCCAGTTCCAGGACGAGTGCAGGGCGCCGTCACGGCCCTTGTTCATGGAGAGCGTGCCCCCGCCGTGGCTGCGGAGGAACTTCGTCTTGGGACCGGCCACGTTCACGACGGGGTGAAGCCCGATCGTCTTGGTGACGACGCCGCCCCATCCCGCCTCGAACGCGCGCAGGATGTTGCTCTCCGATTCCGTGGGCGGCGCCGACGAGAGCAGGAACGGGTTCTCGAAGCGGATGCCCGTGAAGGTCGTGGACAGATCCGGGGCCATGGGGCCGAGGATAGACCTTTTCCGGCGCTCCGAAAAGGGCCGGGCCGGCGGTCAGGCGGCCGTCGGCACGGCTTCCCGGCGGCGGCCGCCCACGATGGCGCCCGTGATGGATCCGACGAGCATTCCGGTCAGGAGCGTGAGGCCGATCCAGAGCGTCATCTGCGGCAAGAGCCCGATCAGGAGCCAGGTCTGGACCGGACCCATGGCTGGGAAGTTCGGAGGTAGTGCGTCGTAGTGGGTGCCCCACTTGCCGATGATCGCGGGCAGCATCAGGGCGGCCACGGGGACGCGCGCAGCCAAGCCGTACACGAACAGCGTCCGTCCCAGCGCGGGCCATCCCCGGCTGGCCACGAAGCCGCCCACGAGGGCCGCGAAGCAGGCGGTCAAGATCGCTCCCGTCTGGGGGGCCCCGAGCTTGCTCGCGGTGAAGACACTCGCCATCAATATGGCGAATCCAAGCACCGTCATTCCGATGGCCTTGCCCTTGCTCGCCGGCCCCTCGCCCGCGCGGGCCAGGCGCACCGCGAAGTAGACCCCGAACACGAACGGCAGCCAGGAGATGCCAATGATGGCAAAGCCCCCTCCTCCCGCGCGGTTGAACAGCGTGGACGACCAGTGCTGCAGCTCGCCCACAAGGCGCAACGCGGTCACACCCAGGGTGATGATCGCGGGGACGAGAACGAGGTCACGGGTCGTGGGACGGGATGTGTCAGGCATGGCGGG
>DASTLK010000500.1:0-2497 GCA_035715025.1 Vicinamibacteria bacterium | reverse complement strand
CGGAACCGTTCGAGGGCCGCGAGCGGTGGGAGGTCGTCCTCTACGCCAGGGAAGGCCACCCCCACACGATCGCCTGCGGCACCGTGCGCGAGGGGGTGAGCCGCGAGATCGCGACGCGCGTGTTCGAGGCCGTGCGCGCGGCGCTGGGAGGAGCAAGGTGAAATCCCACACGATCCACCTGACCATGAACGTGCCGGCGCGCATGGACTTCGTCAACATCACGGACCGTGTGGCCCAGGCGGTGGCCGAGAGCGGCGTGCGCGAGGGCCTCTGCCTGGTGAACGCCATGCACATCACCGCGTCCGTGTTCATCAACGACGACGAGCCGGGCCTGCACGAGGACTACAAGCGCTGGCTGGAGCAGCTCGCGCCCTACGATCCGAGCCCGCTGCGCTATCACCACAACCGGACGGGCGAGGACAACGGCGATGCGCACCACAAGCGCCAGGTGATGGGCCGCGAGGTGGTGGTGGCGGTCACCAAGGGCGAGCTCGACTTCGGGCCGTGGGAGCAGATCTTCTACGGCGAGTTCGACGGCCGGCGGCCCAAGCGCGTCCTGGTCAAGGTGATCGGGGAATAGGCGAGTAGGCGATGGCGTAGAGCCGCGCCGCGGTGGCGGCGGCGTCCGCCGTCTCCAGGGTCAGCAGGTTGTCGCCGCGGAAGAGCGTTTCCGCGGGAACGAGGAAGCGGAGTCGCGTCCGCTCCCGGCCGATGGTGCCTTCCCCGAGCGCATGCCCATTGACGGAGACGCGCAGCGGCGTGTCGCGGACCGCGCTCATGGCGAGCGTCACCTCCATCGGGGCCGGGGTGTAGCAGGGCAGCACCAGGGTGGCCCGGTCCGACTGCATGAGCGCCTCGCTCGTGAGGTACTGGGGCGCGTTGCCCCACCCGTCGCGCAGGAACCAGCGCATCCTCTCGAACATCCCGGGCTCGAAGCGTTGCGGGTCGAAGCGCCGCTCGTCCATGCGCAGGAGCACGGCCGCGCCGTCGCGCAGCTTGCGGGCCGTGCTCAGGGTCCCGTGGCAGAAGCCGAGGATGTAGTTGCCGTCGCGGCGGCCCTGGAGATCGAGCCGGCGATAGCGGTCGACGAGCAGCAGCGGCAACAGGACGGCCAGCACCGCGCCGGCCGCGGCCACCCGAGAGACCGGCCGCGGCGTCGACGGCTCGAGTGGTGGCGTATCCAGGTTGGAGACGACGCGGTCGAGAGCCAGCAGGGCCAGGCACACGAGGACGGGCACTGCATAAAGAAGATACCGGGTCATCTCGCCGACCACCTGCTGGATCGCGTAGTGCGCGAGCAGCGGCTGCACGAGCGTCGCCGCGAGCACCCACGCGTAACGCCGCAGGAAGGGCCGCGCGGACGTACGCAGGGCGCCCGCGATCGCCACCGGGGTCAAACCCCCGATGGCGGCGACGCCGAGCCAGCGGCCGGGCTCGAGAAGCAGGCTGCTGCCGATCAGCCGGAAGCGCTCGCTCCCGAGGTCGGGCAGGGGCGTGTGCAGATGCGGAGTCCACACCAGACGGAGGAGAAGGAGCGCCGCCGTGGCCAGGGCCAGGACCAGGGTGGCGTCACGGGCCGCGCCTCCTCGGCCCTCCTTGCGCGTCGCGAAGTAGACGACGGGGAGAAAGAGGAGCACCACCTCCTTCGCGAGCACGCCCAGGACGGCGATCAGGGCGAGGGTGCCCAGGCCCGACCCCATCTCCAGCGCGAGCAGCAGCGCGACGAGGAGGGCGCAGGCGAGAGGCTCGACCAGGAACGGCGCCGCGATCAGCTCCCCGACCGGCGGCGAGAGCGCGAACAGGGCCACCCCGAGGCTGGCCGCCCAGGGCCGGTGGCCCCGCTGCCGCAGGAACGCGAACAGGAGAAGACAGGCGAGGGCGAACGACGCCACGATCACGACCGGGAAGGCGAGGGAGAGCGGGGCGAAAGGAACGGCGCGCGCGAGCCAGGGAGTCAGGATGCGATGCCCCCAGGGGGCCACCGTGAACACCGTCGGATGCTCCGCCATCGCCACGTAGACGTACGCATCGAAAGCGGGGAGCGGCGGCGCCCGGTATCCGCGGATGGCTTCGAGGTGGCGGACGACCTGGACGGCGAGCGCCCCGGCGGTGACGGTGGCGGCGAGGGTCAGGTCCCTCGCCACCTATTCGTCCCAGAGTTCCAGCGGCAATCCGAGGAGCGGGAAGCGCGCTTTCAGCGCCGCCACGTGCGTGGCGTATTCCTTCAGGGGAATCTCGCCGCGTACCTGACGCTCGCGCAGCCGGCGCACCTCGGCCACGTATACGTCGTTGAGCCGCTCGCGCAGGGTGGCCGGGGTGTCGAGGGGGCCGCCCGCCACCCCATGGCGGTCCAGCTCCTCGCGCACGGACGAGCGCAGGGCGATGGCGATCACCAGCGCTCCTCGACCTCGCCCGCGCGAAGGTTCGCTTCGCGGGCCAGGACGAAGAGCAGGTCGGAGAGGCGGTTCAGGTACGCGACCACGAGAGGGTCCACCTT
>DASTLK010000499.1:0-4370 GCA_035715025.1 Vicinamibacteria bacterium | reverse complement strand
ACCACGGAGACGGCGACGCTGAAGCTGTATTCCGGGCGCCCGCTCGGCCTCACCGAGACCCTGCGCACCCTGCAGCACCTCGGCCTCACCGTCACCGAGGAGCTGCGGGTCCCCCTCGCGCTGCCGGAAGGCCGCCACGGGTTCCTCTACCGGTTCGACCTCGAGTCCACCACGGACCGGATCGCCTCGCTGGTGGCCAGCGAGGAGCGCTTCGCGAAGGCCCTGCGCTCCCTGGACGAGGAGCGCGCCACCGACGACCCCCTCAACGGCCTCATCCTGCTGGGGGGCCTGGCCTGGCAGCAGGTCGAGGTCCTGCGCACGGTCCGCAACCACATCCTCCAGATCCGCCCGCACTACAACGCGGAGACCGTCAATGGCGTGCTGCTCCGCAACAACCCGGTCGCCGTCGCCCTTTTCCGCTACTTCAAGGCCCGCTTCGATCCGCGCATTCCCGGGGAGCGCGCCCAGGCCATGGCCGAAGCGGAAGCGGGGACGAAGAAGGCGATGCAGGCGGTGGTGAGCCTGGTGGACGACGAGGTGCTGCGCGCCTTCGACAACCTCATACGCTCGGCCCTGCGCACGAACTACTACCAGCGCCCGGCGCGCCCGGTCCTCGCGATCAAGGTCGACAGCCGCAAGGTCGAGGGGATGCCGTCGCCGCGGCCGATGTGCGAGATCTACGTGCACTCGCGGAAGCTGGAGGGCATCCACCTGCGCGGGGGCAAGGTGGCACGCGGCGGCATCCGCTGGAGCGACCGTCACGACGACTTCCGCACGGAAGTCCTGGGCCTCATGAAGACCCAGATGGTGAAGAACGCGATCATCGTGCCCGTCGGCTCCAAGGGCGGCTTCGTCCTCAAGGGCGACGTGCCCGTGCGTCCCGCCCTCGATGCCTACCTCGTGGACCGTTACCGCGAGTTCGTCTCCGGCCTGCTCGACGTCACGGACAACATCGTGGACGGGAAGGTCCTCCACCCGCCGGAAGTGGTGCGTCACGACGACGACGACCCCTACCTGGTGGTGGCCGCGGACAAGGGCACGGCGCACCTGAGCGATACCGCCAACAGCGTGTCCGCCCAGTACGGCTTCTGGCTCGGCGATGCCTTCGCCTCGGGCGGCAGCGTGGGCTACGACCACAAGAAGGTGGCCATCACCGCGCGCGGGACCTGGGAGTGCGTGCGCGAGCACTTCCGCAACCTCGGTCTCGACGTGCAGCGAGACCCCTTCACGGTGGCCGGCATCGGCGACATGGCGGGGGACGTGTTCGGCAACGGCATGCTGCGCAGCGAGACGATGCGGCTCTTGGCCGCCTTCAACCACGCCCACATCTTCATCGACCCGGAGCCGGATCCGACCGCGTCCTTCCAGGAGCGCGAGCGCCTCTTCCAGCTTCCGCGTTCGAGCTGGCGCGACTACAACACCGCCCTCATCAGCAAGGGGGGCGGGGTGTTCGACCGCTCGGCCAAGTCCATCCCGCTCTCCCCCGAGGTGCGCAGGCTCCTCGACATCGAGACGGAAGCGGTCAGCGGGGAAGAGGTCATCCGCCGCATCCTGGCCGCGAGAGTGGACCTCCTCTACAACGGCGGCATCGGCACCTACGTGAAGGCCTCCACCGAAGACGACACCGAGGTCGGCGACCGCACCAACGACCGGGTGCGCGTGGACGGCGCGGACGTCCGCGCGCGCGTGGTCGCGGAGGGCGGCAACCTCGGCTTCACGCAGCGGGGCCGGCTGGAGTACTGGGCCACGCGCGACGGCCGCATCAACACGGACGCCGTGGACAACTCCGGCGGCGTGGACATGTCCGACCACGAGGTCAACATCAAGATCCTCATGGACATCCTCGTGAAGCGCGGCGTGGTGCGCGGACGGGCCGACCGCAACCACATCCTGATGGAAATGACGGAGGAGGTGGCGGAGCTGGTCCTGGCCGACAACCGCAACCAGGCGCGCGCCCTCACCCTCGACGGGCTGCGTTCCACCGCGCGCCACGAGGATTTCGTGGCCTTTGTCGAGGACCTGGTGGGGGCGGGGGTGCTCAGCCGCGCGGACGACGGCGTTCCGACGAAGGACGAGCTGCTGGCGAGCCCGCACCGCGCGCGGGGTCTGCCCCGGCCGCTGCTGGCCGTGCTGCTCGGACACACCAAGATGTACGCCTTCGAGATGGTGATGCAGACCGCGTTCCCGGAGAGCCGGGCCGGCCGCCCGTTCCTGGTCGAGTACTTCCCGCATCGCCTGCAGCGGGAGTTCGCGGACCACTTCGAGGAGCACCCCCTGCGCCGCGAGATCGTGGCCACCGCCGCCGTCAACCACGTCATCAACTGCGCGGGTGTGACCTTCCTCTCGCGGATGATGGCGGGCGGCAAGTTCGGGATCGGCGACGTGATCGCGGCCTACTCCGAAGTCGACCGCTCGTCGGGCGCGCATTCCCTCCGGGAGCGGCTGCAGGAGGCGCCGCCGGAGACCGCCCATCGCGGCCTGCTCGAACTCGAAGAGGCCCTGGAGTCGGCGACGCGCGACGCCCTCGAAGGGAAGGCGGCCGACGCCGGGGCCGCCTTGCAGCCCATGCGGTCGCGACTCGAGCTGGCCTGAGGGCTCGATGGCGGGTGCCGCCGCTTGGGCCGCACGTCTTTGATCAAAGGGGGGGGACTCACGCCGCATTGCGATGGGCGTTCGCGACCCCCCCTTAAACCCCCCACCGCTGCGCCGCCGCTACGCGGCGCCGCGCTCCCGGTTCGTTCGAGCACTCGGTCAGGAGCTTCAAATATGCACGCTTCCTTCCGTGCCACTGTCTGGTTCGCCGCGGCCGTCGCCGTCGCACCTCAGCTCGTGCGTGCCAACGACGTCGGGACGTGGACTCCGGAGTTCGCGTTCAAGGTCAAGCGCGTGAGCCAGGTCCGCCCGTCACCGGACGGCCGCCACGTCGCCTACGTCGTGGGGACGGCGGCCATGGACGGCGAGAACAGCGAATGGATCTCGCAGATCTGGGTCGCGGATGCGGACGGCCGCAACCCGGTCCAGCTCACGCGAGGCGACAAGTCCTCGACGGCGCCGGCCTGGTCGCCCGACAGCCAGTGGCTCGCCTTCGTGTCGGCGCGGTCGACGGACAAGGACGCCAAGGACGCCAAGGCGAACCTGTGGCGCATCCGCATCGACGGCGGCGAGGCGGAGGCGCTCACGAACGAGAAGGGCGGCGCGGCCACGCCGCGCTGGTCGCCGGACGGCCGCCGCGTCGCGCTGCTTCTGACCGATGCGCGCAGCGACGACGAGGAGAAGGCGGACAAGGAGAAGCGTGACGCGCGCGTCGTGGGTGAGGACGTCAAGCGCATCCGCCTGGCCATCGTGGCCGTGGAGAAGGACGGCGACGGCAAGCGTCCGGTGCGTCGCCTGACCACCGGCGATCCCAGCGTGGGCAACCTGGAGGGTCCGGGCCACTTCGACTGGTCGCCCGACGGCAAGTGGATCGCGTTCGATCACCAGCCCACTGCGCTCATCGACGACTGGACGAAGGGAGACATCTCTCTGGTCGAGGTCGAGTCGGGCGCGGTCACGCCCCTGGCCACGACGCCGGCCGCGGAGTCCAACCCCTGCTTCTCACCCGACGGCCGCTGGGTCGCTTACGAGGCGAGTGACGTGCCCGTCCGCTGGGGCGGCGCGTCCCGCATTCAAGTCGTCCCCGTGGGCGGCGGTACTCCCCGCGCGCTCGCCGCGACCTTCGACGAGAGGCCCGATCTGCTCGGCTGGACCGCGGACGGGACGCGGGTGATCGTGGGCGAGACGCGCGGTACGGTGAGCCGGCTGGCCGCGCTCCCCCGAGACGGCGGCGCGGCCACGGAGATCACGCCCGCGGACACCACCGTCGACACCGCGAGCCTGAATGCCTCGCGCACCCGGATCGGGTTCACGTCGCAAGCGCCCGACCGCGCCCCGGAAGCGTTCGTGGCCGACGTTCCCGTCGGAAGGATCGACGCCACGGCCGGCACCGCCGCGAAGGACCGGCGCCGCGCCGCCGGCACGGCGGCGGCCTGGACGCCCGTACAGGTGAGCCACGCGCAGGACCTGCCCCCGGTCGCGCTCGGGCGGACGGAAGTCGTGAGTTGGACCGCGCCGGACGGCAAGACGATCGAAGGACTGGTGACCTATCCAGTGGCCTACCGGGCGGGCACGCGGGTCCCCCTGGTCGTGATGGTGCACGGCGGGCCCACCGGGGTCTTCGTGCGCTCCTACACCGGCGCGCCGTCACCCTACTCGGTGGCGGGGTTCGCGACGCACGGCTTCGCCGTGCTGCGGTGCAACGTGAGAGGCAGCGGCGGCTACGGCCGCGAGTTCCGGTACGCCAATTACAAGGACTGGGGCGGGGGTGACTACAA
>DASTLK010000498.1:0-1601 GCA_035715025.1 Vicinamibacteria bacterium | reverse complement strand
GGAGGACATCGTCGAGGAGATCGTCGGGGAGATCAAGGACGAGTACGACGTGGAAGCGGAGCCGATCGTGGTGGAGCCGGACGGAGCGGTGCTGGTGGCGGGACGCGTGAACGTCGACCGTCTGGAGCAGGCGCTGGAAGTGCCGCTCGCCGAGGGAGACAATGTCGACACGGTAGGAGGCCTGGTGGCGGCCGCGTTCGGTCGCGTCCCCCGCACGGGAGAGCGGATCGAATACAAGGGATTCACCATCGAGGTCGTTTCCGCGGAGCACAAGCGCGTCAACCGCGTACGCTTCCGGCGCAAGCCCGCGCAGGCCGAGGCCTCGTGAGGGCCTTCCGCCTCCTGCTCCTCGGCGGCGCGCTGGGGACGGCGATCGTGGTGGGCGCGTCCTGCGGCGGCGCCGCCCCGACGCCCGTCCCTTCGCCCCAGCCACTGCCGTCCGCCGAGCCCGTGCGCCTGCCCACCATCGCCGCCGCCGGCGACATCGTGTGCGCACCGGGTTCGCGCGATCCCTGCCGCCACCTCGAGACCCTGGCCGTGGTGGAGACGCTCGCCCCCGACCTCGTCCTTCCCCTCGGCGACAACCAATACGAGACGGGCTCCCAGAACGAGTACGCCACGGCCTACAACCTCTCCTGGGGCCGCGTGCGCGCGATCAGCCGTCCCGTGCCCGGCAACCACGAGTACCAGGAAGACCCCACCGCGCGCGGCTATTTCGACTTCTTCAACGGGGCGGGGGCGCTCACCGGTGTCGCGGGCGAGCGCGACAAGGGTTACTACAGCTACACGGTCGGGGACTGGCACCTCGTCGCCCTCAACAGCAACTGCGGCGCCATCCGGGGAGGCTGCGGGGTGAACTCGCCCCAGGAGCGCTGGCTGCGCCAGGACCTGCAGGAGAACAAGCGGCCCTGCACGCTCGCCTACGCGCACCATCCGCGCTTCAGCTCCGGCATCAATGGGAGCAGCGCGAACCTGACCGCGCTGTGGCAGGCCCTCTACGAGTACGGAGCCGACGTCGTTCTCTCCGGCCACGACCATCACTACGAACGCTTCGCGCCGCAGCGTCCGGACGGCACCTCCGATCCCGAGCACGGCCTGCGTGAGTTCGTCGTGGGCACGGGGGGCCGCAGCATCACGCCCTTCCGCACCATCCTGGCCAACAGCGAGATCCAGGACACCACCAGCTTCGGCGTCCTCGCCCTGCGGCTCGCTCCCACCAGCTACGAGTGGAAGTTCCTGGCCTCGGCCGGCATGCCGCTCGCGGACGGCGGCACCGGCGCGTGTCACTGACGCCGCCGACGGCCGGAGGCCGCGCCGGCTTCGTATCCGTCGTCGGGCGCCCCAACGTCGGGAAGTCCACGCTGGTAAACCAGCTCGTCGGGCAGAAGGTCGCCATCGTCTCCGACAAGCCCCAGACCACGCGCAACCGCATCCTGGCCGTCGTGAACAAGCCCGAGGGCCAGATCGTCCTCTTCGACACGCCCGGCATCCACAAGCCGATGCACCGCATGAACCGGCGCATGGTCGACACGGCGGAGAAGAGCCTGGGGCAGGTGGACCTCGCGGTGTGGGTCATCGACGTCACCGAGGCCTACGGTCCC
>DASTLK010000497.1:0-4332 GCA_035715025.1 Vicinamibacteria bacterium | reverse complement strand
CTCGAAGAGGCGCGCCGTCATCTCAAGGCCCGGGATCCCGGCAAAGCGGTGCCGCGGCTGGAGCGCGCGTTGGAGCTCACGCCGGACCACGCCGCCATCGCGCGCCTGCTGGCCCTGGCGCGCCTGGACGCGCGACGGGCGGAGGCGGCCTCGCTCACCACCGCCGCCCTCAATCACTTCCTGCAGAACGATCACGCGCGGGCGCGGGCGGCGGTCGAGAAGGCGCTCTCCCTGGACCCGGAAAACCGGCGCGCGGGGGAGCTTCGGCAGGTCCTCGGAGTCCTCGGTTAACGCGTGCGCTCGCTCACCGGGCCTGGCCGCGGTCCCCGGTTGGTGGGGTCCACGCGCTACAATCGACGCTTGTAGATCGACCCGGCTCTTGTCGGCTTGCCGGAAGGGAGGTCGCCATGCGGACATTCTTCGCCGTCGGCGTCGTCGCGGCCCTGGCCTGGGGGACGGTTCCGGCGAGGGCCGACGCGCCCCGCCAACCCAGCCTGGGCGAGATCGCGGCCAGGGAGAAGGACAAGAAGAAGGGGAAGCCCATCACCGAGGAGGATCTGCGCAGTCGGCGCAAAGGCGGAACGGTGTCGCAGCCCAATGCCGACGGGGGTAGCGCCACGGCCAGCCCGGCTCCGGGCGCTGCCGGAGACAAGAAGCCAGGCGCGGCCACGGCCGCGGCGGACAAGCCGAAGACCGACGACGAGGTGCGCGCAGAAGCGCAGACGGCCTGGCGGGAGAAGCTGACCCAGGCCCAGTCCGACGTGACCAACTGGACGGGCGAGGTGACCCGGCTGCAAAGCGCCCTCAATGACACCAGCGGACCGCTGTACGGTCCCGGCCGCGCGGCACGCGTCGAGGCCCTGGAGAACGCGAAGCGTCAGCTCACGGCCGCCACGACTTCGGTGGAGACCCTCCAGGAGGAAGGCCGCCGCAACCGGTATCGCTGAGTCGGTCCGCCTCCCGCCGGCGCGGACCGCTCAGTTGCGCCGTACGCGCGCCAGCAGTCCGCGCCCGGCGTTGACGTCGACCCGGCTCGGCGGTCCCGGCGTATCGACCGTCCAGCTCCCGCCTTCGGGCTCGAGGCTCACCGTCCGTACTTCCGTCCCTGCCGGGTGGGCCACCGCGACTTCCAGCGGCACCGGTCCGGGCAGGTCGCGTCCATGCACCGTGATCTCGGTCCGATACCCCTTCACCCCCGGGGTCGAGCGCGAGGCCAGGCGCAACTCGGGCAGGCTCGTGCCGTACACCCACTCCGCGAAGTAGGGCCGCAGGTCGAGCCCGGAGGCCGTCTCCAGGGCCGAGCGCACGTCGTCGGTGCCGACCTTGCCGAAGCGGTGCGCGGACTGCAGCGCCATCACCGCGCGGCGGAACGCCTCCGCGCCGACGATCTGGCGGAGCATGTGCAGGACGTAGGCCCCCTTGTCGTACACGACCGCGCGATAGACCTGGGGATCGCCCTCGATGTGGCCGAGCCGATGGCCGAGATAGATGGGGCCCTTGTCCGCGTAGCGCAGCGCCCAGCGTCCCATTCGCACCAGCATGTCGCGGAACGCGGACTCGCCGCGGCTGTGACGCACCCACAGCGCGGCCGCGTATTGCGCGAAGGCCTCCGAGAGCCAGCGCTCGTGGTAGTTCCGGCCGGCCACGCCGTGGCCCCACCACTGATGCGCGAGCTCGTGGGCGATGAAGAAGTCCGGCACGTCCGGGAAGCTGGCGGGGTCGTCGCGCAGCGCGCCCCGCAGCAGGGCGGGGCGGATCGACACCACGATCATCCCGGGCGGGCTGTGCCCGCCGGGCACGCGCGACTCCACGAGGGCGAGGTTGAGCGAAGGGTACGGACAGGGGCCGAACTCGCTCTCGTAGAAGCGCAGGATCGCGGCCGCCTCCGCCATGCGCGCTTCCGCCACCCCGCGCAGGCGGGGGGCGGCCCAGGCGGCCACGGTCACATCGCCGTCCACCTGACGGCCGGCCTCGTAGAAGCGGCCCACCGCGACCGTGATGTACTTGCCGGGCAGGTCCTGCTTGTACTCCACGCGCGTACGGCCGCCCTCGGTGACCACGGACGTCTGCTGGCCCCCGCTGATCGCCATCATCCCCGCGGGCACGTTCAGATGGAGCACGGCCGTCGCATAGTCGTCCGCCTCGCCCTGCGGATACCACGGTGAACGGTTCGAATAGACGAGAGCCTCCTCGACGTTGATGTCGTCGTCGAAGCCGACGGGAGGGGCGACCTCCTGCATCGCCTCGCGCTCCACCGAATGCGGCTGCTGGTTGCCGGCGAAGCGCACGGTGAGGGTGATCTCGCCGACCGTGCCGGACAGGGATCCCAGCGAGACCATCATGCCGTCCTGGTGGTGCACGCGGAAGAAGAGGTGCTCGCCGCCCTCCGCAGAGCGGATGGAGATCACGTGCAGGGCCTCGTCCAGCCGCAGGCGGATGGTGCTGGTCGGGGAGCGCAGGCGTAGACGCAGGGTGTCCAAGCCCACGAGCCCGTAGCGTTCGGGCTCGAAGCGCACCGAGAGGTCGTGATGGAGGACGTCGACGTCGCGCTCCTCGTCATCGTCGTAGCGGGCCTGCGTGCCTGGCAGCGGGTAGAGGCAGATCTGCCGGCGGCGGGCACGGTCGAAGAGGCTCAGGCCTTCGGGCTCGGACTGGCTCACCGTGAACGTGAGGGCGCCGCGGCGCGTCTGGAACGTCACCACGGAATCGCCGAGGGCGGGCACGAGCCACCAGGGGCCGCGCGGCAACGGCGCGTCGAGCTGATAGGTGTCGTCGACGTGCTCGCGGAAGAACTTCAGGGCGGCGGCCCGTGACCCCTCCCCCTGGGGGTCCGGCTCCAGCGCGGCGTTGGTGAGCACGCGGTGGAAGTCCGCGGGATGGATGCGGACGAAGGCCGCGTGCACCGTCTCGACCAGCTCCCGCCGGCCGGAGAACTGGCGCAGCTGCTCCTGCTCCGTCGGCGGCCCGGGCGCGAAGCGCACGGTGGCCTCGCCGATGAACACGAGCACCGTGGGGCCGAGCGAGGGGGGCGGCAGGAAGAGCGTCCCGCGGCGGATGCGCATCTCGAAGTCGGGCAGGTGGAAGACGAGGCCGTCGGCCCGAAAGGCCGGCCCCAGGGTGAGGTGCACCAGCCCGTCGATCTGCGACACCGTCTGGCGGCCGGTGACCGCCCAGCCGTCGGGTCCGCGATCGAGGGTGAGGATCTCCTGCTCCACGCGTCCACGCGGCTCCACGATGGAGATGACAGTGGCCGGGACCTTGAAGGGCGGGCGCGGCGTCTCCACGGGTCGCTCGATGTCGAGCCGCGATTCCTCCCCCGCCCACCGCTCCCGGACGTAGTCCCGTTCTTCGGCGCGCTCCTCTTCGTTCTTCGCGCGCCAGGCCCCGAGCCAGGCCGCCTCGTCATGGGACTTCCACGCCGCCTCGAGGCGGTCGAGGAGAGCGGCCGGATCGGGCTCGGCCGCGGCCAGCGGCGGGACGGCCACCGCCGTCGTCATGAGCAGGCTCGCCAGCAGCGCCACCGGGAGCCGATACCGCGAAGGCGAGGCGGACGGAGGGGAGACGATCACCTGGGTACCCCGAAGGGCCCTCAAGTAGACCATACCGGCGGGCAGGACACCAAGCCGGCGGTCCCCTCGCCCCTGGCTATAATCCAGGTGGGCATGACCATCTTCGATCGGCGCCGCCTGCCCGCCTCCGTGTTCAAGCTCGACATCGAGCGCATGCGGGAAGGCTGGTACTCGGACAAGTACTTCATCAACATCGCGCGCACGCTGGCCGAGCTGGCCGCGCGCGGCTATCGCTTCGGCGGCACCGCCCCCGACCTCTCCGACATCGACGTCGATCTCGAGAACATCGATGTGGGGAACGTCGAGGTCGAGATGCAGTGGTTCCCGCGCCGCCAGCCGTCCACGGTGGTCGTGGGGGTGGACAAGGCGCTGGCCATGCTGCGCGAGTGCACGGGCTATTTCGATGAGGCGCGCTTCGTCAATACCTTCGACCGGATGGAGGTCTGGGCCGTCCACGACGGCAGCGAGGCGCCCTACGACGGCGACGTCCTCAGCGTCACGCCGGTCATGCGCGTGAGGGGCCGCTATCGCGACTTCGCCATCCTGGAGACCCCGACCCTGGGCGCGCTCACCCGGGCCAGCCGCGTGGCCACGAACGTGTACGAGGTGCTCAAGGCCGCGCGCGGCAAGCAGATCCTGTTCTTCCCGGCCCGCTTCGACGCCCACGAGGTGCAGGCCGCGGACGGTTACGCGTACCAGGTCGCGGTGCAGCTCTTCAACCAGAACTTCGGGAAGAGCATTGCCGCGTCCGTGTCCACGGACG
>DASTLK010000496.1:0-19632 GCA_035715025.1 Vicinamibacteria bacterium | reverse complement strand
CACTTCGCCCTGGCCACGGGCGAGACCGTCGTCCAGGTGCACGGAGTCGGGCCCTTCAAGAGTGTCTGGGTCACCCCTTCCGGGAAGCATTGACGAAGCTCCGCAGAAGGAGGACGTCATGAAGAATACGAAGCGACACGTGGCCGGTCTGTCGGTGATCGGCGCGCTGGTGGTCATCGCGGCGCGTTGACCGATCACGGGGCCGGTCAACGGTGAGGGCTATACTCCGCCACCGAGGTGAGTCTCCTCTGGGCGGTGACCGTCTTCCTCGGCTCCAGTCTCCTCTTCGTCCTCCAGCCGATGATCGCGAAAATGCTCTTGCCGCGCGTGGGAGGCGCGCCCTCCACCTGGACCACCTGCGTCCTCTTCTTCCAGGCCGTCCTCCTCGCCGGCTACGTCTACGCGCATTGGGTGGGCCGACGACGCGCGCGCACCCAGCTCGCGATCCACGCCGCCCTCCTGCTCCTGCCCCTCGGCATGCTTCCGTTCTCGATCGTCTCCGGCGCGCCCGGCACGGGGCCCATCGCGCCCACGCTCTGGCTCCTCCGCGCGCTGGCCCTGGCCATCGGCCCTCCGTTCTTCGTCCTGGCCGCGGGGGCGCCGCTCCTCCAGAGCTGGTTGGCCGGATCCCGGCTGCCCGGATCGGGAGATCCCTACGTCCTCTACGCGGCCAGCAACGCGGGCAGCCTCATCGGCCTCGCGGCGTATCCCGTCCTGATCGAGCCCCGTCTCGGGCTCGCGGGCCAGGCGGCGTATTGGGCCGGCGGCTACGCGCTCTACGTGGTCCTCGCCCTGGCCTGCGCCGTGCGCGCGTGGCGCGCGCCCGCATCGGTTGCGGAGGAACGCCCATCCGCCGGCGACGCGTTGGAGGTGCGAGCCCGCCAACGGTGGCAGTGGATCGCGCTCGCGGCGGCACCTTCCAGCCTGATGCTCGGCGTGACCTCGCTCCTCACCGCCGACGCGGGGGGCCTGCCGTTTCTCTGGGTCCTTCCCCTCGCCCTCTACCTGCTCAGCTTCGTGATCGCGTTCGCGCCGCGGGCGGGGCCGTCTCCTCGATGGGCACGGTACCTTCCGATCGCCGCGGTCGTCTTCATGCTGCTCTGGATGATCAAGGCCACCGAGCCTCTCCCGCTCGTCCTCGGCGCCTACCTCGCGGTGTTGTTCGTCGCCGCCATGGCCTGTCACACCGAGCTGGCCCGGCGGCGGCCCCCTCCGCGTCACCTCACCGCGTACTACGCCTACGTCGGCGCCGGCGGCGTCATCGGCGGCGCCTTCAATGCCCTGATCGCTCCGGCCGTCTTCCGCGACTGGGTGGAGATCCCGCTCGCTTTCACGCTCGTGTGCCTGCTGGTGGCGGTGCGCGACGATTCCGGCCAGGCTTTCCGGGGAAGCGATGCCGCGCTCGCGGCCGGCGCCTTTCTGCTCACGGTGGCGCTGGCCAGACTCGGCGACATGGAGGGCTCGACGGGCCGGACGCGCGAGGTCCTGGCCCTGGCCCTTCCGGTGCTGCTGACCTTTCTTCTGTCGCAGCGGCGGTACCGCTTCGGCCTCACCGTCGGCGCCGTCCTCCTGGCCGGGAGCCTCGACACTTCGCTGCGCGGACAGGTGGAGCTGACGGCACGCAGCTCCTTCGGCGTGCATCGGGTCACCCGCGACGATCCCGGGCGGGACGACCCGACCACGACGTACCGCAAGCTCTATCACGGGACCACGATCCACGGCGTGCAGCGCGTCGATGCGGCCACGGGAGCGCCGGTGCGTGGCCGTGAGCCGCTCGGCTACTACTCGCCGGACAGCCCCATCGGCCAGCTCTTCCACTCGTTCCCGCCCGACGCCCGCCCGAAGCGCGTGGGCATCGTCGGCCTGGGCGCGGGGTCACTCCTCGCCTACGCCGAGCCCGGCGAGCGCTGGACGATCTTCGAGATCGACCCGTTGGTGAAGCGCATCGCGGAGGACGGCCGGTTGTTCAGCTATCTGCCCGAGGCGCGGAGGCGAGGGGTGGCGGCGGATGTCGTCCTCGGGGACGCTCGGCTCACCCTGGCCGCCATGCGCGACACGCTCGACGTCCTCGTCCTCGACGCGTTCACCGGCGACACCATCCCCGTCCACCTGCTGACGCGCGAGGCTCTCGAACTGTACCGGGAGAAGCTCAGTCCCTCCGGGGTGGTCGGGTGCCACGTCTCGAACCGCCACCTGGACCTCGCCCCGCTGGTGCGTGACACCGCGGAAGACCTGGGCCTCGCCTCGACCATCGACGCGGAGATGGAGGCGCCGCCCGGAGGGCCGGCGTACGTGATGGCGTCCCGCTGGGTCTTCCTCGCGCGATCCGAAGGCGCGCTGCGCGCGCGCTCTCTTCCGTCCATCGTGTGGCTCTCGCCGCGCAAGCGCGGGCGCACGTGGACCGACGATCGGTCCGACCTCTGGAGCCTGTTTCGCTGGTGATGATCTACTCCAGCCAGCGGGTGGTCGACGGATCGCGCGGATTGTAGAGGATCCGAACCCGCGACCCGACCGCGTGGGCGCGGGCCTCCGACGGCGGCAGCGGCGGGCCCTTGCCCCAGTGGTCGTTCCCAGCCGCGTCGGAGAACTGGAAGCGCACCCGGATATCCCTCTCCGAGTTGACGATGTACTCCGCGTCTTCGAGTTCGGTCACCGTGGCCGTACATTCGCTGAAGCCCCGCCCCGCCCCCAAGCCGACCAGCCGGAAGCCGGCGACGAAGACCCCAAGCACGATGGCGAGGCACACCGTGCCGATCGCCGTGAACAGATAACCGGTCAGTGGACGGGACTCGAGCTCGGAGATGTCGGGGTCCGAACGCACGTAGCGCACGCTCACCGGCCCCCCGACGCTCAGGCCCTTGACGAGCTGCGACGTCGGGGTGGCGGTGCCTTGGTAGGCCACATCATTCGCGGCACGAAAGGTGTAGTGGACGCGGATCCCTGTTTCCGTCCCTCGGCGCGAGGAGAAGGGTCCGCCGCCGCCAGCCGGGGACGTGGAATACTCAAACGCCTCGAGGCGGTCGACCCTTCCCTCGACCGTGGCGCCGTCGTGCGCCAGCCGATAGTCCCGGCGCAGGTGGGTCACGCCCAACGAGAACGGGACGAGCGCGACGAGGCCGAGGACAGGGGAGGCGACGAGCAGCAAGAGCCCGAGAGGCGGGACACCCCGGCGCGGATTCATGGCGGTCATGGTAGCGCCGTGGCCGCCACCCCGTAGACGACGGCGCGCTCGATCTGGATCTTCTTGCCGGCCGAGCGCGCGTCCGCGTCGTCGCGGACGACGATCCGCAATCGATGCGTTCCCCCGGAAAGGCCGGTCACGTGCCAGTAGTCGTTGTCGTGCGTGCCTTTGGGGATCCAGGCGTCGATCTCGCCCGCTTTCTCGCCGTCGAGGAAGACGTCGGCACGCCCGCCCTCCTGGATGCAGCGCCCGACGATGGCGACGCCCGTGCCGTCGAAGGCCAGGGTCGCCTCCGCCCCCGCCATGGTGGCTTCCTTGAACCGCGTCTCGCCGCCCCACGGCGACTTGAAGACGCCTTCCTCGAAGGGTCCCTTCCAGTTCCAACTGGGGTCCGTGTACGCGAGGCGCTTGAGAGGGACGTCCGCCCGCCATTGCTCCAGGGCCGGCGCTTGCGGCTCCTGGGCCGGGATGAAGACCTCGGCCTCGGTGACTCGACCGCCGGCGGCGACGATCACCTTCTCGGCCCGGGCCATGGTGCTGGCCACGATCTCGTTGAAGGAGTACTGCGTGAAGGCGAATCGCGTGTCGGCGATCGCGGGGATGCCCGCCTTCCACACCGCCGGGATCTTCTCGTAGCCGAGCATCACGCCCAGGATGCCGGCCGCGCTCGACGGATTGCAGTCCGAGTCCTGCCCGGCCCGCGTCGAGACCTCGAGCGTCTTCGCGAACTCGCCCCGGCCGTAGAGCAGGCCCAGCGCGACGTAGGCGCCGTTGAGCTTGGCGTCGATGTTGAAGGGCGCGAGGGCGCCGTCCGGACACAGGTCGTCCTTGTCCCACTTGTCCTCGATGAGGCGCCAGGTCTTCGTCCAGTCGTCAGGATTCCGCGCCGACCAGGCGAGAACGTCGGCGATGATCTTCCCGTAGGCGCTCTCCGCCGGAATCGAGCGCAGTCCCCGCTCGACCACCTTCCGCGGATCGTTCTCGAAGAAGGCGGCCGCGTACATGCCAGAGAAGAACATCCCTCCGTAGAGACCGTCGCCCCAGTTCATGACGCGTCCCACGCGGTCCGCATATTTGTTGGCTTCGCGGGGCAGGCCCGGGGTCATGAGGCCGATGAAGTCCGACTCGATCTGGAAGTCGATGTCGTCGGCGTGGAGGTTGTACTTCGGGTGCCCCGACATCGGGGCCGCGATCCCGCGATTGAGGTTGCGTCGCGCGCCGGCGTTGGCGTGCCAGAGCTCGTATTTCGAGTCCTTGAACATCTCGCCGTATTGCCCCGTCGTCGCCTCGAGTCCGACCTTGTCCATCACTTCCGCGAATGTCATCTCGACGTAGAGGTCGTCCTGGTTGATCGCGTTCAGGAGCCGCGCCGGAGACCAGTCCTGATAGTTGTTCAGGTTCCCCTCGATGATCTTCCCGTTCGAGCGGAACTCGGAGGGAGCGCCGTAGGAGACGCCGATCATCTGCCCGGCCCAGCCGCCCCGGATCTTGTCCCCGAGGACCGCTTTGGTGATGCGCCGCTCGGGCTCCGCGCGGGCGCCCATGGCGAGTATGTTCAGAGCGAGGGCGAGGGCGGCCGCGGCGAGCAACGTCTTCATGGTTCCTCCTCGAGGGCACGGAATCGTTCGACCTCGTCCCGGGTGGCCATGCTCGGCTGCGCGCCCGGGCGTGTGACCGAGATCGCGGCGGCCGCGCTGGCAAAGGCGCCGGCGTCCTGCAGGGCGCGGCCCTCGGCCAGCGCGACCGCGAACGCGCCGTTCCAGGCATCTCCGGCGGCGGTCGTGTCCACGGCCTTCACCGCGTGCCCCGGCCACACCCATTCCCCGTCCCGCGAAACCGCCATTGCACCCTCCCGCCCCAGCTTGGCAATCACGCAGCGCGCGCCCTGTTCGAGGAGCGACCGCGCCATCCTCGCCGCATCCTGGGCGGTGGTCGGGCCGGGAGGAGACCCCGCGAGGACGCGCAGCTCCGTCTCGTTGGGGGTAACGAAAGAGGCGAGGGGCAGCAGGGCCAGGGCCTCGTGCCGCGCCGGGGCCGGGTCGAGGACGACCGCGACTCCGGCTCGCCGCGCGATCCTGGCCGCCGCCTCCACGGTCTCCGGTGGCACTTCCCATTGCAGCAACACCACGGCCGCGCTTTCGAGGAGCGATCGCCGCCGTTCGACGTCGTCCGGATGCAGGCGTCCGTTGGCCCCCGGGGCCAGGATGATCTGGTTCTGTCCGCTCGCGTCGATGGTGATCACGGCGACGCCGGTCGCCGCGTCCTCGTCGTCGATGACCGGCTCCGCGTCGACTCCGGCCGCGGTCAGGCTCTTTCTCAGGAGCCGGCCGTGGTCGTCTCGTCCCACCCGCCCGACCATGACCACGCGCGCGCCCAGGCGCGCCGCGGCGACGGCCTGGTTGGCGCCCTTGCCGCCCGGGTAGACGGCGAAGTCGGTCCCGGTGGTCGTTTCGCCCGGCGCCGGGAACCGCGGAGTGCGCACGACGAGGTCGGCGTTGAGGCTGCCGACGACGACCACGGATGGGCTCACGACGCGCGCTCCCGGCGGAAACGGTCGGCCACGACGGCGGCCACGATGACGGCACCGGTCACGAGGCGCTTGGTCGGCTCCTGCGCGCCGGCCTGGGCCAGGCCGCTGCCCAGTACCGCGATGACGAGGACGCCCAGGAAGGAGCCCACGACGGAAGCCCGGCCGCCCAGGAGGCTCGTTCCGCCCACCACCACGGCGGCGATCGCTTGCAGCTCGAACCCGATCCCGGCATTCGGGTCGGCCGCCCCCAGCCGGGAGGTGTAGACGATTCCCGCGGCGCCGACGAGAAAGCCGGCGCCCGTGAAGATCGCGAGCTTCACCGGCGCGGGGTCGATGCCCGCGAGGCGCACCGCCTCTTCGTTCGTTCCGATGGCCGTCGCGTGGCGGCCGAAGACGGTCCGCGTCAGCGCGAGCTGCGCCACCGCCACCAGCGCGACCGAAGCCAGGAACGGAGCCGAGAGGCCGAGAACGGCGGCTTCGGCGAGGCCTTCGACCCTCTCCCCCACGTAGAGGGTCTCCGAGCGCGTGGCGAGGTACGCGAGCCCTCTCGCCATCTCCATCGTTCCCAGCGTGACGATGAACGAAGGGAGGCGGAGGCGCACCGTGAGCAGGCCGTTCCCCGCGCCGCCGGCCGTTCCCACGGCCAGGGCGAGCAGGGACGCGGGCCCGAGGCCCAGCCCGAGCCTCACGAGGCCGAGCCCCATGGCGGCGCTGCTGAGGGCCATCACCGAACCGACGGAGAGGTCGATGGCGCCGATGAGGAGGACGAAGGTGAGACCCACGGCCGCGATGACCAGCTCCGGGACCTGGTTGGCGATCGTCCGCAAGGTCGAAGCGGTGAGGAACCGCTCGGTGGCCAGCGAGAAGGCGATCACGAGAGCGGCCAGAACGAGGAGCAGGGCCAGGACGTCGCGGCCTGCTCCGGAGGGGCCGGCGACGGTGCCGCTCACGCGGTGTGCCGCTCCGCATGCGGATCTGGACCCGCGGAGACGGCGGCCGCCATCACCGCCTCCGCCGACCACGCGCCGCGCACGAAGGCGGCGGTCACTCGCCCCCGGGCCAGGACCAGGATCCGGTCCGCGAGCATGAACAGCTCGTCGATCTCGGAGGAGGCGACGACGATCGCCTTGCCCCGGGCGGCCAGCTCCCGCAGCAAGCGATGGACCTCGGCGCGCGCCCCCACGTCCACACCCCGCGTGGGCTCGTCCACCAGAAGCACGGCCGGGTCCTGAAGCAGCGCCCGAGCCAGGAGGACCTTCTGCTGGTTGCCACCCGAGAGCTGGGCCACGGGCTGCTCGAGCGATCGAATCCGCACTCCGAGCGACTCCAAGACCGGTCGGGCCAGGCCTTCTTCCACCCGGGCCCGGACGGCTCCGAACGGGTCGGCGGCACGGTGCAGGGAGCCCAGCGTCACGTTGGCCCGTACCGCCAAAGGAAGGAGCAGACCCTGCGTCCTGCGATCCTCGGTCACCAGCGCGAGCCCCATTCGCACGGCATCCGCCGGGGAAGCGATGCGCGCGACCGTCGCGTCCGGGCCGACGAGCACCCGACCCGACGTGGGACGGTCGGCGCCGAACACGGCCCGCAGGACTTCCGTACGGCCCGCGCCCATGAGGCCGGCCAAGCCGAGGATCTCACCGCCGCGCACCTCGAAGCTCACGTCACGGTATCGCGGGCCGGAGAGGCCCTCCACGCGTAGAGCGACCGGCCCCGGTGTCGCGGCAGGTCGAGGCGGAGGATCGGCCAGATCCCGGCCGACCATGAGCCGAACGATCTCGTCGCGGGGAAGCTCCGCCGCCGGGCGTGTCGCGACCAGGCGGCCGTCGCGGAGCACGCTGATCCGGTCCGCGGTGCGCGCCACCTCTTCGAGGCGATGGGTGATGAGGACGAGGGCCGTGCCGTCGGCGCGAAGGCGTGCCATCTGCGTGAACAGCACTTCCGATTCGCGGGGGCTCAGGGCGCCCGTCGGCTCGTCCAGGAGCAGGACGTCGCAGCGCCGAGCGAGGGCAGCGGCGATCTCGACGAGCTGCAAGTGGCCGAGGCCGAGCGTACCCACCCGCCGATCGGGGTGAAGCTCGCCGAGGCCGACGCGGTCCAGGACGGCGTGCGCCTCTTCCCCAAGGCGCTTGCGGTCGATGATTCCGGCCCGAGCGGGCAAACGGTCGAGGAAGAGCGTCTCCGCCACCGTCAGGGTGGCGATGGCGGACAGCTCCTGGTGGACGATCGCGATCCCAAGGCTCTTCGCTTCGCCTGAATTGCGCGGCGCGAACGGCTGCCCGCGAAGGGTCATCCGGCCCCGGTCCGGCCGGACCAGGCCGGCGAGGATCCGGGCCAGCGTGCTCTTGCCGGCGCCGTTCTCCCCCACGATCGCATGGACCTCGCCCGCCCGAAGCTCGAGGCTCACGTCGACGAGCACGGGCACGCCGAAGGCCTTGCCCAGCCCCTCGGCTACGAGCACGGGCGTAGTCAGCGCACCGTCTCCGCGGTGATCAGGTCCACCGGCGTCTCGCGGCTGGCGGGGGTCGCCCTCGTCTTCAGCATCTCGAGCGCGTACTCGATGCCGAAGACCGCGAGCCGGTCGCCATGCTGGTCGGCGGTGGCGACCATCCGCCCGCTCTTCACGAGGTCCCTGGCCGCGGAGATGTTGTCGAACCCGGCGACCTGGACTTGTCCCTCCCGTCCCGCTGCCCGGATCGCCGCCACGGCCCCCAGGGCCATGCTGTCGTTCGCGCACAGGAACGCCTTCAGGTCGGGGATCTCGGTGAGGAGGGACGCCGCGATCTGGTTGGCCTTGGCCGTCTCCCAATGCGCGCTCTGCGACGCGGCCACGACCAGCCCCGCGGCCTCGGCCGCGCGCTCGAAGCCGATCCGGCGCTCGACCGCGTTGGTGGCGCCGGGGACACCCTCCAGGATCGCCACCTTGTCTCCCCGCTTCAGGCGGCCGGCCACGTATCTGCCGACACTCAGCGCTCCCGCCCGGTTGTTGGGGCCCACGAACGGGATGGAGAGCTTGCGCCGCGCGAGGACGTCGTCGTCGAGCTTGTTGTCGATGTTGACCACGACGATGCCGGCGTCCTGGGCTCTCTTGCACGTCGCCACCAGGGCCTGGCTGTCGGCGGGGGCGATCACGAGGGCGTTCACGCCCTCCGCCACCATCTGCTCCACGAGCCGGATCTGGCCGGCCACGTCCTGCTCGTCCTTGATCCCGGTGGCGAGCAGGTCGTACTCGGAGGCGTGGGCCTCGTGGTGGGCGCGCGCGCCGTCCGCCATGGTCTTGAAGAACTCGTTGGCCAGCGACTTCATGACGAGGGCGACGCGGGGCCGCGCGGACCGTGGGCTCGCGCACCCGGCCAGGGCGATGAGAGCCGTGACGGCGATCGCCTTTGGGATCTGGCTCACGGGGTAGTGTCTTCTAACTCGACCACCCGCGTGGGTGCAACCGGCTGGCGGCGCGGACCGATGCCCATCGCATTAAGATAGGCTCGCTCAGATCCACCCATGCCAAATCACCGGCGGAACGGCAAGACGCCGCGGCGTGAGTTCGTCAAGCAGTCGGTGGCGACGCTCGGTACGATGGGCACGCTCGGGAGTGTGACGGCGCCCGCCGACGCCGCCCCGCCGGCCGTACCGCGCCGGACCGCGGAGCCGTCACCTGCCCCACGCGCCTTCAACGGGCGCTACACCGGCGAGCACCTCCACCACGTGGCGTTCCCTCTCGGCGGCATCGGGGCGGGGATGGTCTGCCTCGAGGGAACGGGCGCGCTCTCCCACGTGTCGCTCCGGCACAAGCCCGACGTGTCCAACGAGCCGGCCGCGTTCGCAGCCGTGTGCTTGAAAGGCGCGACCGCAAACGTCGCCCGCGTGCTCGAAGGCCCCGTGCCACGCTGGAAGCTCTACGAGTCGCGCGCGGCGGCCAACGGCGGCGAGCAACGGACATGGGGCCTGCCGCGATTCCGGGAGGCGAGCTTCGAGGCGCGCTTCCCGTTCGGCATTGTGCGCCTGCACGACGACAAGCTCCCGATCGACGTCGAGCTCACGGGCTGGAGCCCTTTCGAGCCGGGTGATGCCGACAACTCGAGCCTGCCCGTGGCCGCGCTCGAGTATTCCTTCTCCAACCGCAGCCGTGAACGCCTCGAGGTCGTCTTCTCGTTCCACGCGCGCAACTTCATGGCCGTGGGCACGGAGCACAGTAGCGGCGTTCGTCCCACGTCCGGTGGGTTCGTGCTGACGCAGGCCGGCTCGGCAGCGGCGCCGGAGAACGAAGGCACGTTCGCCGCGTTCGTCGATGATCCGAGCGTCCGGGTCGACCACGCCTGGTTCCGCGGTGGATGGTGGGACCCGCTCACCATGGCCTGGAAGGCCGTCGAGCAGGGCACGGCCGAGGACCGGCCGCCGATCACCGAAGGTGATCCGTCACCAGGGGGCACCCTCTTCGTTCCGTTCTCTCTCGCCCCCGGCGGCAAGCGCACGCTCACCCTGCTCCTCGCGTGGTACGTGGGCCGAAGCGCGCTGAGCGCGGGCAAGACGCCGGCCGCGGACACCACCACGTATCGTCCCTGGTACGCGGGCCGCTTCG
The DNA here is from genome assembly GCA_035715025.1 of Vicinamibacteria bacterium. Classification (GTDB taxonomy): domain Bacteria; phylum Acidobacteriota; class Vicinamibacteria; order Fen-336; family Fen-336; genus AA29. Next base: position 9,345 of record DASTLK010000496.1, on the reverse strand, counting down.
CGGACATCGACGACGTGGTCGGCCACTGGCGCCGCGCGTATCCCGACCGGCGCGCGGGCGCGGCGCGCTTCCGCGACTGCTTCTACGACTCCTCCCTGCCGCCGGAGGTGATGGAAGCGGTGGCCGCGAATCTCGCCATCCTGAAGACGCCGACGGTCTTGCGCCAGGAGGACGGCCGCCTCTGGTCCTGGGAGGGCTGCTCCGACGCGTCCGGCTGCTGCCACGGCTCCTGCACGCACGTCTGGAACTACGCGCAGGCCATCCCCCACCTGTTTCCCGCGCTGGAGCGCACTCTGCGCGAGACCGAGTTCAACGTCTCCCAGGACGCGGCCGGCCACCAGGCCTTCCGCACGCCGCTGCCCATCCGCGTCCCCGTGCACGAGGTGCAGGCGGCCGCCGACGGCCAGCTCGGCGGGATCATGAAGGTCTACCGCGAGTGGCGCATCAGCGGGGACACCGGTTGGTTGCGCACCCTGTGGCCGCGCGTGCGCGTGAGCCTCGACTACTGCATGGCGACCTGGGACCCGCGGGGCAAGGGCGTCATCGAGGAGCCGCACCACAACACGTACGACATCGAGTTCTGGGGCCCCGACGGCATGTGCACCAGCTTCTACCTCGGCGCGCTGGCGGCCGCGATCGCCATGGGCGAGGAGCTCGGGCAGGACGTCTCGACCTACCGCGAGCGCATCGCCACCGGCATGCGCGCTCTCGACCAGGACCTCTTCAACGGCGAGTACTTCTACCAGAAGGTCGAGTGGCGCGGCCTGCGCGCGCCCAGCCCTCTGGAGGTGAAAGCCGCCGTGGGCGCAGGCACGTACTCTCCCGAGGCGCGCGTCCTGCTGGAGAAGGAAGGCCCGAAATACCAGTACGGCACGGGCTGCCTGTCGGACGGTGTCCTGGGCGCATGGATGGCGGAGGTCTGCGGCGTTCCGGTGCCAGTCGACCCGGCCAAGGTCACCTCGCACCTCGAGGCGGTGCATCGCTACAACTTCCGCGCGGACCTGAGCGAGCACGCGAACCCGCAGCGGCCGACCTATGCCTGCGGAAACGAGGGCGGCCTGCTCCTGTGCACGTGGCCCCGGGGCGCGAAGCCATCGTTGCCGTTCGTGTACAGCGACGAGGTCTGGACGGGCATCGAATACCAGGTGGCGTCGCACCTGATGATCGTGGGCCGTGTGGAGCAGGGGCTGGAGATCGTGCGCGCGTGCCGCACGCGCTACGACGGCCGCGTGCGCAATCCGTTCGACGAGTACGAGTGCGGCCACTGGTACGCCCGGGCCATGTCGTCGTATGCGATGCTCCAGGCTCTCACCCGCGCCCGCTATGACGCGGTGACCCGGACGCTGCATCTCCATCCCATGAGGGCGGGGGACTTCCGGAGCTTCCTCTCGACCGCCACCGGCTACGGCACCGTGGGCGTGCGGGGAGGAAAGCCGTTCCTGGACGTCAAGTCCGGGGCCATCGACGTGCAGCACTTCGACTACTCGCCCGCCTGAGCGCCCGGAACTGAGCGGACTGGTTCACCTCGGCGGCGCCAACGAAGCGGGCTACTTCGGCCGGTAGCTGTTCACCACGATGCCGGACGGGTAGGCCGTGGAGGCGGCCAGCTTCAGGGGTGTCTTCCCCTTGAAGACCCGCATCCCATTCCCAATCGCCACCGAATTGACGAAGAGGTTCATCTCGTCGATCAAGCCGTGCTCGATCAGGGAGGACACGAACGTGGCCCCGCCGTAGACGATGATGTCCTTCCCCGGTCGGCTCTTCAGTTGCTTCACCGCATCGACCAGGTCCCCGTTCTCCACGCGGACGTTCTTCCCATCGACGTGCTGGAGCGTCTTGCTGAACACCACCTTGGGCAGGCCGACCATCTTCTGCGCGAACTCGTACTCGGGGCTGTCCTTCTGGGTGACCGCGTGCTCCCAGTATCTGATGAAGCCGTCGGTCATCTTGCGGCCGAGCAGGATGGCGTCGCAGGTGTCGGTCAGTTGGTTGATGAAGGCGATGAGCCCTGCATCCATGTCGAACGTCATCCAGTCGAGCTGGCCCTCGGGCCCCGCCACGCAGCCGTCGACCGTGGTCTGCATTTGCAGCTTCAGCTTTCGCATGACGTCCTTTCGCTGGCGACGGCTTCGTCCATTCTGGCACGCTCCTTGCGTCTTTTACCCTGGGTCCATTTCGGAGGTACACATGGCAAAAGCGACCAGCGCAGTACCCAAAGGGCATCATACGGTTACGCCGTCACTCACTTTCGACAACGCGACGCAAGCAATCGATTGGTACAAAAAGGCGCTTGGCGCGGAGGAGACCACTCGCGCGATTGGCCCGGACGGGAAGATCATGCACGCAGAGATTCGCATCGGCGATTCGCTCATCATGCTGATGGACGCGATGATGGGCATGAAGGGACCCAAGGGGTTTGGTGGATCGCCGGCGTCGCTCTGGGTGTACGTGGACGATTGCGACGCGCTGTTCAAGCGGGCCGTGGCCGCGGGCGGGAAGGTGACACCGAACGGCGCCATGACGGATCAGTTCTGGGGCGATCGCTCCGGCACGTTCACCGATCCGCACGGGTACACGTGGAGCATCGCGACGCACAAGGAAGACCTCACGCCGCAGGAGATGAAGCAGCGGCAGGATGAGTTCATGAAGCAGTTCGCGACGACGAAGGCCTGAACACGCTCCCCGCGGGCTCCCCTTCTCCTGGGGAACCCGCGGGGATCCAAAAGACATGCTGCGAGAGACGGCTCGCGCACTCGCGCTCATCTCGGTCGTGGCGAGTCGCGCCGGCGCGCAGAGCGTGGACATCTGGCCGGGCGCCGCTCCCGGCTCCGAGACCTGGACGCAGAAGGAAACGACCGTCGAGGACACTCCGCTGGGCGCCGTCGTCTTCAACGTGGTCACCCCGACGCTCACGGCGTACCTTCCCGAGAAGGCGACAGGGACGGGCGTGATCATCGCGCCCGGAGGCGCGTTCGTCGCCCTCGCCATCGACCGGGAAGGCCGGGACATCGCGCGCTGGCTCCAGGAGAGAGGCGTCGCCGCGTTCGTCCTCAAGTACCGGATCATGGAGAAGCGCGGGGAAGGCATCCCGAAGGGAATGGACATGGACGCGGCCGCGCGATACGGCATTGCGGACGGAGTCCAGGCCCTCAAGGTCGTTCGTCAGCGCGCGGCTCAGTGGGGCGTCTCCCCCGACCGCGTCGGCTTCATGGGCTTCTCGGCCGGCGCCATGGTCACCAGCGCAGCCCTGCTCCAGACGGACGCGGCCGCGCGCCCGAGCTTCGCGGGGATCATCTACGGTGCTCCCTTCGGTGCGATGCCGGCCATACCGAAAGCGTTGCCGCCGATCTTCATGGCCTGGGCGCAGGACGACAACCTGGCCCTTGTTCCGGTGGTGAAGTTCCACGACGCGTTGCTCGCCGCCGGCCACAAGCCGGAGGTTCACGTCTACAGCGCGGGCGGCCACGGCTTCGGCCTGAAGAAACAGGGCACCACCAGCGATCACTGGATCGACGCGTTCTATTACTGGCTGGAAGCGCAGGGCCTGACCAAGCGCGCGGCGCCGTAGGCCGGCCGCGCGCATGAAAGATCGCGCGCCTCCCTTGCGCTGATTCCTGCGGCGTTATCCTGGGCGGAACGTCCCAGTCCATGGAGATGACCGCATGAAGACCTCACGCACCATCCTGGTTTCGCTTCTCCTCATGGCCGGGTTCCCCATCGATGCTCGCCATGGAACCCTGATCGCGGCCGCCCCTGACCACGGCGAGGATCCCGGCGCCTACGCCATCGGCCTCCAGGTTTCGCAAGCGGGTGGCCGCTCCACGTGGCGGTACACCATCGACAAGACGACGGTGGACACGAAGGACCTCGGCCATTTCATCCTCGACCTGGATAGTTGTGGAAGCCAGGGTCCCACGATGGCCAACATCGTCTCCGCGAGCGTCGACGGCGTGGATTGGTCGGATCAAATGGAGGCCTCGGAAGGCCGGACGGGTTGCGACGTGGCCTCGCCGAACTTCGTGAAGTTCGACAACCTTCCGGCCGCGGACACGCACGTCGTCGAGTTCACCTTGGACGACGTCTATCCTCCGATGGATACGACCGCCTGGCTCAAACGCGGAAGGTCTTGCACGAGAACACCAATCCTCGGACCCGGCTGCCGGGGCTATGTGCGCACGTCGACCATGGAAGCGGACGCATCCCTGGTGGGCAAGCCGTACGGTGACATCAACCCCTACATGAGAAGGTTCGGATTCGACTACACCGAGCACCCGAATTGCACCGGCGGCTTTGGAGGGGACATCAATGGTGTCCACGGCGACGTCGACGTCGAGCCGTCCTTGGATCGATACGCGTTCCGCTTTCACATCCATATCGATCCGGTCATCGACGGGGATCGTTGCAGCTCGAGCACCGTGGACCGCCAGCGCAACGAGATGAAGTCGATCACCAACAACGCGACCTGGGCGCAAGTCCAGGGGAACTGGGACGAGTGGCAGATCCTGGAATGGAAATTCAAGCTCCCGGCCGGGTTCCAGCCCACGGCCAACTTCTGTCACGTTCACCAGCTCAAGGCCCAGGACGGTCCCAACAACGGGAGCCCCTGCATCACCATCACCCCGCGCGCCAGCAGCTCGGGCGGGAACAAGAGAGTCCAGATCATCCATTCCGTCGATGGCGCGAGCACCGGCAAGGGAACGATCGTCGACAACGTCCCGTTGTCGGACTTCGAGGACGAATGGGTGCAGGTCCGTGAAGAGGTCCATTACACCCACGATGGGTACTATTCCATCAAGATCACGCGGATCGGCGACGGGAAGGTCCTGATCGATTTCAAGGACGACCACATCGACATGTGGCGGATCGGGAGCTCATACATCCGCAGCAAGTTCGGCCTCTACCGCAGTCTCGCCGGCGGAATGTTGAACAAGGTTCCGGTCGGCCAGAGCCCATTGCTGAAGAACGAGTTCATCTGGATCACGGACTTCAGGGTGTACGAGAGGAACCCCAATCCGAACCCGGGCAGCCCTCACCAGTGATGAGCCCATCGCCCGTCCTCACCACGCGATGCCGTAATCCTCGCCGTGGTTGCTCGACCCGCCCCAGAACGTCCCGTGCTTGTGGTCGAAGAGCACGGCATTGATGGGGCCCGACGTCAGCCGCTGGTACTCCAGCCGATAACCCATCCGCTGCAGCTCGCTGCGCACCCACTCCGGCATGGAGGCGCTGAGGGTGAGCCGCCCCGGCTCGGAGATGTGGACGCCGAACGAGTCCCGCATCTGGTAGCTCGTGAAGTTCGGCGCCTCCACCGCCTCCTGGATGGTCATCCCGAACTCCACGACGTCGAGGAAGCACTGCAGCAGGTTCTGGTCCTGCGTGTCGCCGCCCTGGACGGCCATGGCCAGGAAGGGCTTGCCGTCCTTGAGGGCGAGGGTCGGCGTGAGCGTGACGCGAGGACGCTTGCCCGGCTCGATCACGTTGAACGGGTTGTCGGCGGCATCGAGGACGAAGCTCTGCATGCGCTGGCTCATGCCGATCCCCGTGTGTCCGGCGATCACGGCGGGCACCCATCCGCCGCTGGGCGTCACGGACACCACCCACCCCTCCTCGTCCGCGGCTTCGATGGACGTGGTGCCCGACGGGTTGTCCTGCTCCCCACCGCGGCGCGGCATCACCTTGGGCTTGGGAGCGCCGGTCGTCCGCCACGCGGCGAGGGCGTCTTGGTAGGGGTTCTCGCCGCCCTGGAAGGGATAGGGATCGCCCGGACGCACGTCGGGATCGTTCCGCTCCGCGCTCAGCTGCGCCAGCCGCTGCTTCGCATACTCCTTGCTGAGCAGTCCCTTGACCGGCTCCTCGGGCGGGAAATAGATGTCGCCGTAATAGAAATCGCGATCGGCGAAGGCCAGGTTCATGGCCTGATAGACGGTGTGGACGTAGCGCGCGGAGTTGTAGCCCATGGCCTTGAGATCGACGTTCTCCAGGATGTTGAGCGCCTGCAGCATGGCCGGTCCCTGCGTCCAGACGTTGAGCTTGTAGACGTCGATTCCCTTGTAGGTGGTGCTGACCGGCTCCTCGATGCGCACCTTCCAGCGGGCCAGGTCCTCCTTGGTGATCAGGCCGCCCTGCTCGCGCATGCCGCGCACGAGCTCGTCCGCGATGTCGCCGCGGTAGAAGCGGTCGTAGGCGGCCATGATCGCTTCCTTGCGGGTCTTCTTCGCACGGAGGGCCTGCTGCTCGGCCTCGACGAGCTTGCGCAGCGTGGCCGCGAGGTCGGCCTGACGGAAGATCTCGCCCGGCTCCGGCGCTTCGTGCGTCTCGCCCAGGTGCGGGAAGAAGACGGCTTTCGAGTAGGGCCACTCTTTCGTTCGGTCCCGGGTGCGCTCGATCGTACGCACGAGCTGCGCCTCGATGGGATAGCCGTCGGCCATCTGGATGGCGGGGGCGAGCACGTCGGCGAGCGAGAGCCGTCCCCATTCGGCGAGCATGACCATGAGGCCGCCCGGCGTGCCCGGCGTGACCGCGGCCAGCGGCCCGAACTCCGGCGGGGCCACCATCTCCTTGGACTTGAAGAAGGCCGGCGTCGCCCCCGTCGGCGCGACCCCGAGCGCGTTCACGGCGATGACCTTCCCCGTCTTGGGGTTGTAGACCAGGGCCTGTGTCTCGCCGCCCCAGCTCAGGGTGTCCCACATGGTGGTGGTCGCGGCGAGCATCGCGCAGGCGGCGTCGACCGCGTTGCCGCCCTTGGCGAAGATCAACGCGCCCGCGGTGGCGCCCAGCGGCTTGCCGGTGATGGCGACCCAGTGCCGGCCGTGCAGCGGCGGCTTGGCGGTGGCCGCGCTCGTGACGTGATGCGGCGTCACGGCGATCGCCACGACGGCTCCGACGACAAAGGCCACGCGTCGTGCTCTGGACATCGATCCCCTCCCCGAAGCCCGATTCTGTACCAGCACGGGTTCCGATAGACTCGGCGTCGAATGGCGCGCATCAAGGGGTTCGCGATCCGCGGCCTCCTGAAGTCGGTCAAGGAGTCCGGAGGCTCGATCCCCGCCGTCCTTGCCGTCCTGCCCGCCGCCGAGCGTGCGGCCTTCGATCGCTCCATCGTCGCCTCCGACTGGTACCCCTACGCCGCCTTCGTGGGCCTCGTGCGCGCCATCGACGGCATCCTGGGAAAGGGCGACCTCGCCCATGCGCGGGAGTTGGGCCACGCCGCCGCCGTCCGTGACCTGGGCGGCACCTTTCGGATCATCTCGGCGGTCGCCTCACCGAAATTCCTGATCGAGCGGGGCCACATGTTCTGGGGGAAGTACTGCGACACCGGACGCCTTTCCCTCAGCGCGAACCGGGAGCGCTTCTTCTTCGCCCGGCTCGAGGGCTTTCCCGAGATCGACCGCGCGCACTGTCTCCTCATCGAGGGATGGCTGGAGGGACTGGGTCATGCTCTCGGCGCCGTCGGCATGGCCAGCCGCCAGGTCCGCTGCGTGCACCGCGGCGACCCCACGTGCGAGTTCGAAGGTTCCTGGGACGCGGACCGCCCTGGGGGTTGGCACGCCTAGTGGTCAGCGACTCTTTCCTCAGCATCCATGCCGTGCGCATCTTCGTGCACGACCTCGATCGGAGCCTCCACTTCTACCTCGACCAGCTCGGCTTCCGGCTCGTCATCGACACGCGCCTTCAGTCCGGCGAGCGCTGGGTCGCGGTTTCTCCGCCCGACGGCAACGCCATCCTCAACCTCGTCGCTCCCCGACCGAAATCGGTCGAGCACCGGCTCATCGGCCGCGCCACTCACGTCGTCCTCATCACCGCCGACGTGACCGGCCGGTTCCAGGAGTGGTCGCGGAAGGGAGTCCGCTTCCTGAGCTCACCGCGGCTCCGGCGGATCAAGTACGACCCGGCGCCGGCCGCGGCCGCGCCGTCGCCCCGGCTGCTCGGGGAGGAGGCCCCGGTGTGGGGCAGCGTTTCCGCGCGCTTCCGCGACATCGATGGGAACACCTTCTCCCTCGTCAGCTTCGACGAGGTCACTCATGCCGTGGAGGCGGGGCGCCGCGTCATCGCGGAGAAGCTCGAAGCCGAGCGCCGCGCCGTTCACGAGCTGACGATCGCGCGGCAGGTCCAGGCCCGGCTCTTCCCGCAGTCCCGGCCCGCGCTGGAGTCGCTCGATTACGCCGGCGCCTGCTTCCCCGCGCAGGCGGTGGGCGGGGACTACTACGACTTCCTGACCCTGGGCCCCGGCCACGTGGGCCTCGTCATCGGGGACGTGATGGGAAAGGGCATGGCGGCCGCCCTCCTCATGGCGAACCTCCAGGCCAACCTCCGCAGCCAGGTCGCGTACGCCCTCGGCGAGCCGGGGCGCCTCCTCCAATCCGTGAACCAGCTCTTCTGCGAGAACTCGCCCGAAGGCGCCTTCGCGAGCCTCTTCTTCGCGGACTATCACGATCCCACGGGCGCGCTCCGCTACGTGAACTGCGGCCATCTCTGCGCGCTCGTCCTGCGCCGCGACGGGACCCTCGACCGCCTGGCCGCGACCTCCACGGTGCTGGGCCTCTTCCGGCAGTGGGATTGCGCGGTCGGGGAGTGCCGTCTGGAGCCCGACGATCTGCTCGCCCTCTATACGGACGGGGTTACGGAAGCCTTCGACGACGCGGGCGAGGAGTTCGGCGAGCAGCGCCTCGCCGATGCCCTCCGTCGGCACCGGGATCGCGCGCCCGAGGCCCTCCTTTCCTGTCTCGTGGACGAGGTCCGCGCCTTCAGCCCCCACGAGCAGCACGACGACCTCACGCTCATCGTGGCCCGATGCCGCCGCGGCCCCGGGACGGCCGCCGCGTGTTGACGATGGAAGCTTTCGCGCGGGACGCGCGGTACGGCTTGCGGAGGCTCGCGCGGAATCCGGGCTTCAGCGCCATCGCCATCGTCACCCTGACCCTCGGCATCGGAGCCGGCTCCACGATCTTCAGCGTCGTGAACGCGGTCCTGCTGCGACCGCTCCCCTTCCGCAACCCGCAGGAGCTGATCGCCGTCTCTCAGCGCAGCACCGACACGCAGGCCGGAGCCGTACCCATGTCGTTCACCAAGTACGAGGCGATCCGGGATCAGGCCCGGAGCCTCGAACGCATCGCCGTCTACTACCCGCTGAGCCTCAGCCTGGGCGGCGAGAGCGAGCCCGAGCGCGTCGCGGCCGCGCGCGTCTCCCGCGATCTGTTCGACGTGCTCGGAGTGACGCCCGCGCAGGGCGCGGCTTCCAGGCCGAGGAGCTCGCGCCGGGAGGCAATGACGTCGCGGTCATCACGCATGCGCTGTGGCAACGCCGCTTCGGCGCCGACCCCGGGCTCCGGGGACGCGCGATCCGGC
>DASTLK010000495.1:0-7062 GCA_035715025.1 Vicinamibacteria bacterium | reverse complement strand
CGTCCAGCATCGACTTGAACCAGGGCTGGAGCCCCGCCTGCGCCTCCGCCGCGGTGACCCCGGGCCGGAGCCGGCCGAACACCTGCATCCACCGCGCGCGGCGGTCGAGCCGCTGATCCCATCCCGGCGTAGCCTGCCGTTTCATCGCCGCCGGGATCCACAGCGCCGGGACCTCGCCGACGTCGATCCCGTGAAACCTCGGGCTGGCGACGCCGATCACCGTCATTGCGAAGTTGTTGACCAGCACCTTGCGGCCAACGACGTCGGGCGCGCCGCCGAATGCCTTGAGCCAGTACGCGTGCGAGATCGCGACCACCGGATGTGCGCCGGGCTCTCCGTCATCCTCTTCCTGGATGAGCCGCCCCCGCGCCGGGCTCACCCCGAGCACCGGGAAGTACGAGCCGGAGACGATCTCGGCTCCGACCGGCTCCGGCCTCTCTCCCGCCGCGGTCGCGAGGTTCACCGTCTGCGCACTGCGGCAGAAGACTCCCTCGAAGAACCGGTCTTGTCTTTGCAAGTCGCGGCAGATCGGATACGACATCAGGTTGTACGTGCCACGGTTGTCCGCGAGCGCGTTGCCCTTCCAGTCGACGAGGACGAGCCGCTCCGGCTCCCGCACGGGCAGGAGGCGGAGCAGCACCTGGTCCAGGAGCGAGAAGATCGCCGCGCTGGCTCCGATGCCGATGGCCAGCGACATGACGGCGGTGATCGTGAATCCCGGGCTCCGCGCGAGGCTGCGCGCGGCGTAGCCGGCGTCTCTGGCCGCGTCGTCGAGCCAGCGCAAGGTCCAGGTCTCCCGCACGTCTTCCTGGACCTGCTCGATGCCGCCCATCTCGATGGCGGCCTGCTTCCGGGCGTCGTCTTCGCGGCGGCCCTGGGCGCGCAGGTCCTCGACGCGGCGGTCGAAGTGATAGCGCAGCTCGCGGTCGAGGTCGTTCTCGAGCCGCGCGCGCCGGCCGCGGAGCAGGTTCAAGAGCTTGCGCATGGCTCGCTACTCCCCTTGGGCGAAGATCAGGCGCACGGCCGCGTCCAGACGGTCCCAGCTGTCTTTCTCGATGGCGAGCTGCTTCTCGCCCGCGCGCGTGAGGGCGTAGAACTTGGCCTCGCGCCCGGTCTCGGAGGCCCGCCACTCCGAGCGCAGCCACTTCTTCTGCTCGAGCCGGTGCAGGGCCGGGTAGAGCGAGCCCTGGTTGACCTGGACGGCGTTGCGCGAGATCTGCTCGATGCGCTGGGCGATGGCGTAGCCGTGGGCGGGCCCGAGGGACAGGATCTGCAGGACGAGCATGTCCAGGGTGCCTTGCGGGATCGGGAATCGTTCGGGCGGCATCGCGTTACCTCAACCTTCGATGTATGAGGATAGGACGACGGCACGGGGCTCGTCAACTGGAAAGAGGTTTCTCGGACGAGCGCCGCTAGAGGGCTTCCGATCGGGCCGCACGCAGAGCCACGAACAGCACCGCCAGCGCGATCCCCTCGAGCAGGTGGTAGAGCGCGTTGTGGTTGAACCACACGGGGTGCAGGCCGACGTGGAGCTGCTGCAGCACGGCCGCGGCCAGCATGAGGAGGATGGCCGCGCTCGCGAGCATCGCGTTGCGGTGCCCATCGCGAACCGCGCGCACCAGCATCACGACGAGCAGGGCCAGGACGGGCGCCGCGGAGGCGATCGCGCTGACGCGAAAGCTGTGATCGATGCGCACCACGACGTACGCGTAGGCCAGGAAGGCCGCCGTCACGGCCGCGACCACGATGCGAAGGCCGCGCGCGCCGCCGAGCAGGAGGAAGAAGAAGATCCAGGCCAGGGAGGCGGCGACGCCGACCACGAGCATGGTCGCGATCCATACCGCCCACCCGCCCCCGGGACCCTCCGCCCCTCCCGGGAAGAAGCCGTGGTACGAGCCGCCGGTGACGGAGGAGGCGCAGAGGCAGGCGAAGATCAGGGCGGCCACGCGCCGCGCCGTCCTCGCCGGCCGCTGGCGCCAGAGGAGGACCGCGAAGACGGCCGTCTCCACCGCCAGCGCGTAGTCGGTGAGGGCGACCTCGGGGTCGTGGATCACCGCGCTCCCCCGTCGCGGATCGCCTTCACGAGCTGCGGCTCGTCCGAGATCACGCCGTAGGGCTTCCTGGCCAGGGCCGCCCGGATGGCCGGCTCCGTCTCCGGGACCCACAGGAAGATCGGCCACCCCTTGGAGAGGAGACGCTCGGCCACGCCGGGCGCGACCTCGATGTTCACGGAGAGGAGGTCAGGCTTCACGATCTTGCGGATGGCGCGGCGGATCCATTCCTGACGCACGACCCACGGCAGGTCCACCTCGTCGCCCTTCTTGATCTCCTTCCGCAGCTCCGGGTTCCAGTTCGTGTCCATGAAGATGAAGACGGTGTGGATCCGCGGATCCAGGCGCTTCAAGCGCCAGAGCACGACCGGGTTGAAGGAGCTGAAGTAGACCTCCGCGAACGCGTCGTGCCTCTTCACGAGAGAGGCCGCGCGCTCCTCGATGCCGGTGCGCGCGAGGCCGGGCACCTTGAGCTCGACCATCAGGATGCCCCTGCCGTGGGTGGCGGCGAGGACGTCCTCGAACGTCGCGACGAACGCGCCCTTGAACCCGGGCCCGTATTTCGGGCCGAGGTCCAGCGCGCGCAGCTCGGCCAGGGAGTGGCTGGCCACGCGGCCGGTGCCACTGGTCAGCCGATCGACGGAGAGGTCGTGGAAGATGACCAGCTCGCCGTCGCGCGAGCGCTGGCCGTCCATGTCCACGCCGTCGAGCCCGGCCTCCATCGCCATCCGGGCCGCGACGAGCGAGTTGTCGGGCGCGTAGTTCCCGAAGCCGCGGTGGCCGAAGACGAGCGGCCGGGCACCGGAGCCCGAACGAATGGAGCCGGAGTACTCGGGCTCGACGAGCAACAGGTATCCCGCCCCCCCGAGAAGAAGGGCGGCACCCGCCAGGGCGAGCCGGGATCTAGTGCGCAAGCTTGCCATACCGCTCGTAGAACCGGCTCGAGAAGCGCTCGTCCGGGTCGTAGTAGCGCTTCCTCTCGAAGACGTGGTTCGCCTTCGGGTAGGCCCTCCGCATCTGCTCGGGCATCGGGTAGCTCTGGTAGGTCAGGTAGTAGCTGCCGCCGCTGCTGATGGCGGCCTCGACGAGGTCCTGCGTCACCTTCGCGGCGTGCTCCTGGTCGCTCGCCGAGAGGCCGACATTGCTCATCTGGATGATGGCGAAGCAGTCCTCCCTGGGCGCGTAGGCGAGCGCCGTCTCGTCGTTCGTCCGCACGAAGCGGATCGTCGAGCTGATGACGTCCATGTGCCCGTCGGTGAGGATCTTCCGGAACGAGTCCATGAACCGGACGAAGTTCCGGGTGGGCACGAAGTATTCCTGAATGATGTCGGTGCGGTCCTTGGCATAGTAGTCGAGGAACGCGAGGGGCGTCTCCGGCGGCCTCATCGCGTTGTTGCGTGTGATGAGCTTCGTCTTCCCGGGGCTCGACTCGACTCGCTTCTGCAGCTGCCAGCGCAGGCTCTTCGCCCAGTCGAAGGAGCGCGAGAGGTTGAAGGCGAACTTCTCCCGGAGCACTCCCTCCTCCTCGCCGAGCGTGTGGATCCCCGCGGGCTCCGGCCGCTTCGTGCGATTCCAGGTGGTCACCACGAGCTCGCGCAGGAAGTCGTGGGGATCGATGGACGGCCGCACGAGCATGAGCACGGCGTCCGGATCGCCCTGGACCCTGCTCGCGAAGTACTCGGGAAGCTCCCGGTAGTCGATGATCGCGGCCCGGCGCTCGTAGAGGTCGTCGCCGGCGAGCTGGAGCGTCACGTCCACGATCACGCCGAAGAGCCCGTAGCCGCCGATCACGAGCGAGAACAGCTCGGGGTTCCGCGTGCGGCTGACGTCGAGGAGCGTTCCATCGGCGAGGAGCAGGCGGAGCGACTCCACCGTCTCCACGACGGAGGTCGTCGCGATGTCGCGGCCGTGCGCGTTGGCGCTGAGGGTCCCGCCGAGGGTGAAGACGTAGGACGACTGCATCACCTTGACGGCCAGGCCGCGCGGGTTCACGTAGTGCTGAACCTCGTCCCAGGTCGCTCCCGCCTGGGCGGTGAGGGTCTTCGCCTTCTCGTCGAGGGTGAGGATCCGGTTGAAGCCTTTCATGTCGAAGACGAGGGCGCCGTCGGTGTAGGTCTGCCCACCCTGGCTGTGACGGCTGCCTGCGATCGAGACCTTGAGGCCCTTTTCCTTCGCCTCCCTCAGCAGCGCGCGCATCTGCTCGAGGTCGTGGATCCTCTCGACGCGGCCGACCTTCGCGGGAAGAAGCCGGGCCACGTCGGGACGGTCCAGGGGGTCGGCCTCGAGGAGCCAGCGGTCGTACTCGACGACGAAGGTGGAGAGCCAGAGGAGGCCGAGGGCCAGGGCGCCGGCCAAGCCGAGGGCGAGCTTTCTCCGCACGGCGCACATTCTGGCGAAAAGAACGCCCGATGTCCGGCTGCCCCTGCGCACCGTCCCGGCTCCCCCACCTCACGCGAGCGTGGTCGGCTGAGACGCCGTTTGCATTCGTCGCGTGTGCGATCCAAGCTCCGCACGCGGGCAGGTGGCTCTCTTGCTCCCGCCAGCGGGACCGCCGCCTCACCCTCGTGCGGATGGTTCGTATGTCGATGCCCCCTCGGGACCTCGCCGTGGCTGCATCGGGGCCGAGCGCCGAGGCGCGGCCCCCCTTCCTCTTCGGTCCCTTTCGCCTCGACGCCCGCGAGCGCCTGTTGCTGCGTGGCGGACAGCCCGTGGCTCTCACGCCGAAGGCATTCGACCTGCTCGTCCATCTCGTCGAGCGTCCCGGTCGACTCGTCGAGAAGCAGGCGCTCATGGCGGCGCTGTGGCCGGAAGCCGTCGTCGAGGAGGCCAACCTCGCCTACACCGTGTCCGCGCTCCGCAAGGCGCTCGGCGATGGCCAGGACGGCGAGCAGTTCATCCAGACCGTACCGACGCGCGGGTACCGCTTCGTGGCGCCCGTCGTGGAAGCGCCCAGGGATGACTTCGAGCCCGCGGTCCGGCGGCGTGGCCGCGCCATCGCGATCGGCGGTGTCGGGCTCGTGGCCCTGATCGCCGTCTTCGCGACATGGCGCTGGATCGAATCGAATCGCGCGGCTCACCCGGTCGTGCGGTTCGAGCTCACGCGCGTCTCCGTCGACGACCTCATGACGCCTCTCATCTCGCCGGACGGCACCCGCGTGGTCTACGCGGCCACGGTGGGCGGGCAATGGCAGCTCTATCTCCGCCCGCTGGACAGCCTGGAGGCGACGGCGCTGCCCGGCACCGTGGGCGGAGGCGTCCCGACCTTCTCGCCCGACGGCCGGGCCATCTCGTTCTTCGTCCCGCCCACGCCGACGACCAAGGGCAAGCTGATGACGTTGGAACTGGCCACCAACCGGTTGCGCACGCTTTGGACGGCAGGCGGCGCCGGCGAGGGGCCGCTGGGCGCGACGTGGGGACCGGACGACCGGATCTACTTCGGGTCGGGAAAGATGGGCCTTCGGGCCGTGCCCGCGTCCGGTGGAGACCCGGTCACCATCACCACGCCCCGGCCCGGTGAGGACGTTCACGGCGTGCCCGAATTCCTGCCGGGCGGACGCCACCTCATGTTCACGGCCTGGCGGATCGACGACGTCGACCACGCGAACGTCGACGTCCTCTCGCTGGACACGGGTGAGCGCCGGACGATCCTCGAAGGAGTGAGCGGCGCGCGATATTTCGCGACCGGCCACCTCGCCTACATGAAGAGAGGAGCGCTGTTCGCGGTGCGGTTCGACCTCCGCACGCTGCGCACCCATGGCGCTGCCGTCCAGGTTCTCGGAGGTGTCGCCACTTCCGACGGCGGCGCGGAACCGCTGTACGCCGCGTCGGCAAACGGCACGCTCGTCTATCATCCAGGTCCAGTCCTCATTCCGCGGACGGAGCTGTCGTGGGCATCCGGCGCGGCGGAAGAGCACATCGACGCGCCGGCCGGGAACTACAGCGATCCCAGCCTGTCCCCCGACGAACGGTGGCTGGCCGTGGCGCCGCACTACGGCGTCCACAAGCAGATCTGGATCCACGATTTCGTCCGCGGCACCTGGGCCTGTCCCGATCCGCGGGGGTTCGGCGTCGCGCCCCTCTGGCACCCCCTCGACCCCGCGCGGATCGTCTACACGACCTCGGGTTCCGGCCAGCCGGCACTGGATCTGTACTCCGTTCCCGCGGACGGGAGCGGCCCGCCGGAGCTGCTCTATGCGAGCGCCTTTTCCAAGTACGCGTCGGCATCGTCTTCCGCGGGACGGCTGATCGCCTTCATGGAGATGCATCCAGAAACGAAGTCCGACTTGTGGCTGCTCGAGCTGGGTGACAAGCCGCGCGCGCGGCCGCTCGTGCGCACGCCCGCCTGGGAAGGCTCCGCGGCGTTTTCGGCCGATGGCCGGTGGATCGCCTATTCGTCGAACGAGACGGGCCGGCCTGAGATCTACGTGCAGCGGGTGTCGGGAGCGGCGGGGAGATGGCAGGTCTCGACGGACGGCGGCGGTATGCCTCGGTGGTCGCGCGATGGCCACCGCATCGTCTACCGCAATCCGAAGGGGATGTGGGGCGTCGACGTCGTGGCCGACACCTCGTTCTCCGCCGGCCAGCCGCGGCTGCTGCTGCAAGGGCAGTTCGCGACGACAAGGACGGTCGCGAACTACGACCTCACGGCGGACGCTCGGCGGCTGCTGGTGATCAGGCCGGCCAGGGAACAACCCGCCGTGCCCCTGGTCGTGGTCCAGAACTGGTTTGTCGAGCTCGCGAAGACGATGGGCGAATGAGAGCGCCACGACGAGCCTACTGGTCGGTGTCCGTCGAGATGAGGTCCAGCTAGGACAAGACGTCGCGCAGCGCGCAGCGGAAGCCGGGGATGATGTCCTCGCCGTCGAGCGCATCGTCTGCCCCGAGCTCCCGCACTTCGCTGAGCGAACGATAGACGACTGCGCGGCCGTGACGCGGATCGATCACCCAGATCAGGCGCACCCCCGCTTCGAGGTACTCGCCGACCTTGTCGAGTACATGGCGCGGCCGGTCG
>DASTLK010000494.1:0-1860 GCA_035715025.1 Vicinamibacteria bacterium | reverse complement strand
CCGCCAATTTCCGGGACGGCCTCTTGAGGCTCGACCTGCCGCGCCTGCGGACGCGCGGATCCGGGCGCGGCCGTCCGGAGAGACCGGACGCTTGAGGCCGCGGCTCCTGCTCGCCACCGCCGTCGTGGCCTCCCTCGCCGTCGGGATCGCCATCGGCGCGCACATGGCGGGGAGGATCGACGTCCCTCCCCCGGCCAAGGCCGCGGAGCCGGCCCTCGCCGCTCCCAAACCCGGCCCGGCCGCTACCGCCGTGGGCGGCCCCGACTTCAGCGCCATCGCCCGCCGCGGCACCACGGCCGTGGTCAACATCTCCGCCCTCCAGGTCTATCGCGCCGAGCGCTCCCCGTTCTCCAGCGATCCGTTCTTCCGCGACTTCTTCGGCCAGGACTTCCCCGGCCTGCGCATGCCGCTGGAGGAGCGCAAGACGAGCCTGGGCTCGGGCGTCGTCGTGGCCCCGGACGGGCTGATCGTCACCAACAACCACGTCATCGAGCACGCGAACCAGATCGCCATCACCACCCCCGACCATCGGCGCTTCCGGGGCAAGCTGGTGGGCACGGATCCCGTCACCGACATCGCGGTGGTGAAGATCGAAGCGCGAGGCCTGGCCACGCTGCCCTGGGGCGATTCCGCGCACGCCGCCGTGGGCGAGTACGTGCTGGCCATCGGCAACCCGTTCCAGCTCAACCAGACGGTCACCATGGGGATCATCAGCGCCACCGGACGCTCGAACGTCGGCATCGTCGACTACGAGGACTTCATCCAGACGGATGCCGCCATCAACCCGGGCAACTCGGGAGGCGCGCTGCTCAACACGCGCGGCGAGCTGATCGGCATCAACACCGCCATCTACTCGGAGACGGGCGGCTACCAGGGCATCGGGTTCGCCGTCCCCGCGAACCTCGCGCGCACCGTCGTCGACCAGCTCGTCAGCAAGGGGCGCGTCGTCCGGGGATGGATCGGGATCACCAAGATCAGCGACGTCGCGGACGAGGGAGGGCTGGAGCCCGGCCAGGGCGTGGTCATCGTCGAGCTGCTGCGCGGGAGCCCCGCGGACCGGGCCGGCCTCGAGCCGGGCGACGTCGTCGTGGCCGTGGACGGGCGAGCGGTCGACATGGCGTCGCAGCTGCGCAACGAGCTGGCCGGGGCCAGGGTCGGCGCCGAGCTGCGCCTCACCGTGCGCCGTCAGGGCCGGAAGGTGCAGATCCTCATTCCGATCGAAGAGGCCCGCGGGCGTGTCTAGGAAGGGCCTCGGCGCGATCCTGCGCGAGGCGGACCTCATCAGCGAAGGGCAGCTCCGCGACGCGCTCTCCGCGCAGAAGACGTTCGGCGAACGCCTGGCCAGCGTCCTCGTGCGTCAGTGCACGCTGACCGAGAAGTTCGCGGTGACCTACCTGGGCCGGCAGCTCGGTGTCCCCGGCGTCGACCTCTCGCGGCAGGAGATCGACCTCGAGCTGCTCAAGAAGGTGCCCCTCGAGCTGTGCGAGCGCCACCTGGTGTTCCCGATCAAGGTCCAGGGCGCGCGGTTGCAGATCGCGATGGCCGACCCCAACGATCAAAAGCTCGTCTCGGAGATCGAGTTCAAGACGGGCGCGCGCCTCGGGCCCATGATCGCTCTCGACGCGAGCATCAAGAACGCGATCGTCGAGGCGCGGCGCGCCCTCAAGACCGGCCAGAAGACGATCCGCCCCAACGTCCAGAAGGCGCTCTCCGGCCGCCTCGCCACCCCGCCCGGCAACGCCGCGGGCGTGACCCCGGGGACGGAGGGTGGCGGACCCTCCGGCGACGTCGAGGTGATCGTGGTCGAGTCCCTGATGAACGAGGTGGAGGAGCTGAGGATCATCGAGAGCCTGGGCAGCG
>DASTLK010000493.1:0-2937 GCA_035715025.1 Vicinamibacteria bacterium | reverse complement strand
GCCGGACATCTCGGAGTAGACTGCCTGATCCCTGGGTGGGTTCTCCGCCCCGGATGGGTTCGTCACAGAGCGAGGTGAAAACCGATGATCACGAAGCGAATCGTACCGGCGATGATGTTGCTGGGACTGACGTGCTGGGGCCGTCCTTCTCAGGCCGCGACTCCGCCATCGGTGGACTGGGCGATGAACGCCACCGCCATCGAGGCCTGCAGTTGCCCGATGTTCTGTCAGTGCTATTTCAATTCGAAGCCGGCTGCCCACCATGATCATGGCGGCGAGGCCAAGCACTACTGCCGCGCCAACCTGGCCTATCGCGTCAACAAGGGCCAATACGGCGACGTCAACCTCGACGGGGCGAAGTTCTGGCTCGCCAACGACCTCGGCGCCGATTTCTCCATGGGCAAGATGGACTGGGTCGTCGTGACCTACGACAAGGCCACCAGCCCGGCCCAGCGCGCCGCCCTTCGCGATGTCGTCGGGCACCTCTTCCCGGTGCAATGGAACAGCATGAAGGAAGCCGAGGCCGACATCGACACCTGGCGCTACGACAAGGACGGGGCGGTCGCGACCATGGACGGGGGGAAGACGGCGGAGGTCCGTCTCAAGCGCTTCCCCGGCATGAGCGACGAGCCCATCGTGATCCGGAACCTGCCCTACTGGGGCGCCAAGCGTCACGACGGCTTCGTGCTGATGCCGAACGAGGTCGAAGCCTACCGCACGGGCCCGAACGCCTTCGAATACAAGGGCACGAACGGCTTCATGATCACCGTCGACATGAACGACAAGGACTTCGCAGCGCGCTGAACTGAGCGGGCGCCGCGCGGATCGCGGCGCGGCGCCCGTCCTTGCTCGCGGCATCCGTCTCCGGCGCGCGAAAGCACGCTACACTGCGCCGGGACCCCATGGCGCTCGATCGTGTGTTGAAGGGCGGCCGCCTCCTGGACGGGACGGGCGCGCCCGCCCGCGTCGCCGACGTGGGCCTTCGCGGGGCCCGGATCGCGGCCGTCGGCTCCGCGCTGAGCGCCCCCGACGTCATCGACTGCGCGGGCCACGTCGTCTGCCCGGGCTTCATCGACACCCACAGCCACTCGGACGTGAAGGTCCTGGCCGATCCGCGGCTGCCCATGAAGGTGCGGCAGGGCATCACGCTGGAGGTCTTCGGCCAGGACGGCATCTCGGTGGCGCCCGTGCGCCCCGAAGAGCGTGCGGCCTGGAAGCAGAAGCTCTCGGGTCTGCTCGGCGATTTCGGCGTGGAGTGGGACTGGTCGTCCGTCGGCGAATACCTCGCGCGGGTCGCGCGGGGGGAGCCGGGCCCGGACGTGGCCTACCTCGTCCCCCACGGCGCGATCCGTCAGTGCGTGCTCGGCGGAGGCGACCGTCGCGCGGATGCGGGCGCCCTGTCCGCCATGCAGGACCTGTTGCGCGCGAGCCTCGGCCAGGGCGCCTGCGGCCTCTCGACCGGCCTCATCTATCCGCCGTGCTGCTATGCGGACACGGAGGAGCTGATCGCGCTCGGCCGCGTGCTGGCCGAGGTGAGCCGCCCGCTCGTCGTCCACATGCGCAGCGAGAGCGACCGCATCCTGGAGGCGCTCGACGAGATGATCCGGGTGGCGCGCGAGTCGGGATGTCCGGTGCACATCTCGCATCTGAAGGTCGCGGGGCGCGAGAACTGGCCGCGCGCGGGCGAGGTGACGCGGCGCCTCGAGGAGGCCCGCCGCGCGGGCCTTCGCCTCACCGCGGACCAGTACCCCTACGCCGCGGGCAGCACGCTGCTGGGCGCCATCCTTCCGCCGTGGGCGCACGACGGAGGAACGGAGGCCACGCTCACGCGGCTCGCGGACCCGGAAGCACGGCGGCGCCTGAAGGCGATGATGGCCGATCCCGCTCCCGCGGATTGGGACAACTTCTGGAAGTGGAGCGGGCCCGAGGGGATCCTGGTCGCCGACATCGCGTCCGGACGGCATCCGGAGTGGCTGGGCCGGAACCTGGCCGAGGTCGCCCGCCTTCGCGGACAGGACCCCTTCGAAGCGGCCTTCGACCTGCTGCGCGAGGAGGGCATGGGCGTGGCCATGGTCTCGTTCTCCCAGGACGAAGGGGTGGTCGAGCAGTTCCTGCGGCTGCCCTTCGTGAACCTGTGCACGGACGGGCTCCTCGGAGGCCGTCCCCACCCGCGCGCCTACGGCACCTACCCGCGCGTGCTCGCCCGCTACGTCCGGGAGCGGGCCACGCTTTCGCTCGAAGAGGCGATCCGGAAGATGACGTCCCAGGCGGCCGAAGCCTTCGGCTTCGCGGATCACGGCCTGGTCGCGGAAGGCCTGCGCGCCAACCTGGTCGTCTTCGATGCGGCGCGCGTCGCCGACCGGGCCACCTTCGAGGATCCGATCCAGTTCCCGGTGGGCGTGCGCGACGTGTTCGTGGGCGGCGAGGATGTCGTACGGAATGGGGAAGTGACCGGCCGGCGGGCCGGCATCGTGGTGTCCTGAGGGAGACTGGGCTTGCCGGTGCTCACCGATCCGATGGGCTGGTTCACGGTCGAGGTTCCGGACGGCTGGAACCGCCACACCGAGGATTGCGTGACGACGTTGCGCAGCCCGCGCGGGATCGGCCTCCTGTACATCTCCGCCGCCCGCCACGCCCGCGGACGGCAGGACAGCTTCGGCGGGGCGGACTTCCTCTCGCGGTTCCTCCACAGCCTCGGCCTCGAGGTCGAGGAGTCCGAGATCGAGCTGACGCCCGGCCTGGGCTGCCGGATCTACACATACGCGCGCCAGACCGAGAGCGCGCACTGGACCTTCTGGTCCGTGACCGACGACGAGACCGCGCTCCTCATGTCGTACGCGTGTTCTCTCGCGGAGCTCGGCCGCGAGTCCGGAGAGGTGGAAGCGATCGTCCGCTCGGCGCGGCTCTACCATTCCGCGCCGGTCCACTGATGGCGGA
>DASTLK010000492.1:0-13316 GCA_035715025.1 Vicinamibacteria bacterium | reverse complement strand
TCGACGCCGCGCTCCAGCGCGAGGTGGCGGGGATCGTGGACCGGCATCGGGCGCGGCTCATGCGCCACGGCGCGTACAACGTGGCGGTGGCGGTTCTCGACAACCGCACATCCGAGTGGCGCGCGTGGGAGGGTTCGGGTGACTACCTCGACCAGGATCACGGCGGGGCCATCGACGGCGTCGTCACGCCCCGGCAGCCGGGCTCGGCCCTCAAGCCGTTCACGTACGCCCTCGCCTTCGAGCAGGGCTACACCCCGGCGTCGGTCCTGCCGGACCTGCCCGCGCACTTTCCGACCGCGGCCCAGGGGATCCTCTACAGCCCGCGGAACTACGACGGCGTGTTTCGCGGTCCCCTGCGCGCGCGCGCCGCCCTCGCCGGATCCGAGAACGTGCCCGCGGTGTGGCTCCTCTCCCGCACGGGCGTACCCGACCTCCTGCGCGTGCTGCGCCGCGTCGGCCTCACCACCCTCGAGAAGACCCCCGACTACTACGGCTACGCGCTCACCATGGGCGACGCCGAGGTGCGCCTCGACGAGCTCGTCTCCGCCTATTCCGCGATCGCCCGCGGCGGAATCGTGCGGCGGCCGACGTTCGTGCGGCGGGCCGCCCCCGCCTCCGAGGAGCGCGTGCTGTCGCCGCGCGCGGCCTTCTGGCTGGCGGACGTCCTCTCCGACGATGCCGCACGCGCGTACATCTTCGGCTCCGGCGGCAGCCTCGACTTCCCGTTCCCGGTGGCGGCGAAGACGGGGACGTCGCAGGCCTACCACGACAACTGGACGATCGGCTTCACCCGCGACGTCACCGTCGGGGTGTGGGTCGGAAACTTCGACCGCTCGCCCCTCCAGAACTCGTCCGGAGTCACGGGCGCGGCCCCCATCTTCCACGACGTGATGCTGGCCGCGCAGGCGCGGATCGGGGGCCGCGTGCCCGCCGCGGACGACCCGCTCGTCGACCGTCCGTCCGATCTCGCGCCGCGCGTGATCTGCGCGCTCTCGGGGCGGGACGCGACGGAGTATTGCCCGCGACTCGAAACCGAGTGGATCCCCATCGACCGTCCGGCGGCGCCCTGCCGCTGGCATCGCCGCGCCGGCGACCGCGTGGCCGTCTCCTGGCCTCCGGCCTACCGCGCCTGGGCGCGACAGCAGGGGCTGATGATCTCGACTCCCGCGGCCTTCGCCTCCACGTCCGCCCCGGCACCGGCCCCCGCGCCGACGCGCGTCGCGCGTGAGGTGAGGCCGGAGCGGTTGCGCATCGTCAACCCGCCGCCGGGCGCGACCTACCTCTTCGATCCGACCCTGCGCGCCGAGTTCCAGACTCTCCCGCTGCGCGCGGTCACGGACGCGCCGGCAGCCCGACTGGCCTGGGAGGTGGATGGCCGCGCAATCGGAGCGGCACCGGCGGACCGCGCGTTGGACTGGCCTCTCACCCGGGGAGAGCACACGGTGGCGGTCAGCGATGGGAGGGCGAGAGAGGAGACGGCGATCCTCGTCAAATAGAAAAATCGATCGCCGCGGTTGGCGGATAAGAGGTTGTGGGCTGGGTCGGTCTGTCTTCCTACGAACGCCGGCTTAACGGAACGGAGGCATCGCGCCCTTGCGCCCCAGCGCCGCGCGCAGGACCACCCCCGTGGCCTGTGCCGGCGGCTCGATCCCGAGCAGCAGGCAGAGGGTAGGCGCGACGTCAATCTGTCTGATGAAACCGAGATCTGCGCGCTCCTCCACGCCCGCCCCCGCCAGCGCGAAAGCCGCGTGCATGGCCGGGTTCTCGGGATCGAGGAAGTGCTCGCCGCGCGGAGGGACCTTCTGGACCGCCTCGCCATCGAGGCGCGCGGACACGTTGTAGCCAGGAGCGACCGAAAGGTACAGGTCGCCCCCGGCGGGTCCCCCGAAGGAGGGCACGTGGCCGGGCGTTCGGGAATCGAGCACGTCGACCACGATCGGCGCGCGGGCGGTCCCGCCGGGTACGTTGCGCAGGGCCTGGACGACCGCGCGCCGCACCGCGTCCTCCTCCTCGGGCTTCACGATGCCGCCCGCGCGCGCGGTGCGGTTGAGGAAGACGTACTGCCCGGAAGAGTAGTACGCCTGCGTATGCGCGAGGTCGACGCGTCCCGCGGCGTCGAGGGCGAGAAGGCCCGCCTGCTTGAAGAGGACGTTGGGACGGAGCTCGCGGTCCACTCCCATCACGCCGTGGTCCCCGCCCACGGCGACGATCGTGTCCTTTCCACCGCGCCGGACGAGATGGCCGACCTCGCCGTCGGCCAGGCGCAGCACGTCGTCCAGGAAGGGACGGAGGCGCGCGGCCAGGGCGGGATCGTGCGAGGGCAGGCTCGGATCGAGGTATCCGTACCAGAGGTGGACGGCTTCATCCGGGAAGGGCAGGTAGGTCAGGAGCAGCTCCCACCCCGTGCGATCGATCGCGAAGTCGTTGACGCGCGACATCTGCCGCACGACCAGGGCCACCGTCTCGAGGTAGCGCCGCTCGGCGGTGCCGTCGCCGCCCGCCCAGAGCGGCGCGCCGAGCTGGCCGCGCTCGTACGCCGAGGCCGCCGCGTTGCCGACGAACCCGCCGCTCGCTTCGAAGGCGGCCGCCTCGAGCCGCGGCTTGCTCGAGCGCAGGACGTGCGGCGCGGTGCGGTAGAGGGTGACCGCCGACCCGTCCGGCGCCAGGGCGAAGAGACGGAAGTAGACGGCGGCGTCGCCTCCGGTCATGGGCACCGCGACCCCCGCGAAGGCGGACGCATCGGCACGCAGGGCCCCGGGCTTGAGGGTCACACCGCCCCGGGAGTCGCCGTCGAGGGTGAGGAGGAGGGTGTCGAAGCCATGGGAGGGATCGCGGGGATCGTCGTAGAGCAGCCCGTCGAAGCGCACGCCGAGGTCCTCGAGGACGACCGCGCGTGTCTCTCCCTCGTGCTCGGGGAGCGGGCCCAGCCACTCGACGCTCGCGGCGCGGAGGTCGGCCGCGCCGTAGAGACGGTCCTGCGCCTTCAGGCTCTGGTAACCGTCGAACAGGGTGAGGTGTCGCCCGTAGTAGCCGGGAAAGCGATGGTCGGCCAGATAGGGACTGAAGGGATAGACGTGCGTCGCGGAGACCACGGTGACGTCGAGGTCCTGCCGTGCCGCCGCCGCCCAGATGGGCTCCGCCTTCAGGGAGAGCGAGCTGTATCCGCTCACCCCCTCGGTGATGGCCGCTCCGGAGGGGACGATCTCGTTCCCGGTGATCCCGTTGCGGTCGCTCCACGCGCCCGTATAGAGCGCGGCGTGTCCGGGGGCGGTCTTGCTCGGCATGGTCGTGAGCGAGCCCCGAGCGGTGGCGCCCCGGCGGCGAAGATCGGCGAGGTTCGGCATCACCCCGCGCGCGACGGCATCGTCGAGGAGGGGCGCGGCCGCGGCGTCGAGGCTGAGAAGGATGGCGCGCGCGCCGTGGCGGACGTAGGGCACGCGGTAGGACTCGTCGAGAGCGGGGCGTCCCGCTTCCTCCCACGCGCTCAGCCAGAGCGACCCCGTGTCGGAGGCGGACGCGCTCAGCCGCGCCGCCAGGCGGGAGGCCTCGCGCGCGTAGAACTTCGAGTAGTACTCGTCGTCGTAGCGCTCGTCCTCCGGCGTCTCCGCGAGGTCCCGCCCGGTGACGGACTCGCGGTCGGAGACCAGCACCTGCAATGAATGAAGATACGAGTCCCGCAGGACGTCGAATGCCTGGGCGACGGGATCCGCGACGCGCTGGGCGGCCGCCGGCTCCACCGCCGCCTCGAGCTGCAGGCGGTTGCGCTCGACGAGGTCGGATTCCCAGCGCGCGTGCAGGCCGCGCTGGCCGGTGAGCTGCCCGTCGTAGTTGTCGGTGGCGTGCAGGGGCACGTGCGCGTCGGCGACGAGGTGGCAGAGGGTGCCCGCGCGCTCGAGCGCGCGCGGCAGGTCGCGGTCGCGGAAGGCCTGGACGAGGCCGCGGTACACCTCGTCGATCTTCCAGGGCAGGCGACCCTTGGCCGTGATGTCCTTGCCGAGGCGGGCGACGTTCTCGGACTCCACGCGCGAGATTGCGGCGAAGGGGTAGGCGCCGCCGAAGGCGTCCATGTCCAGGAAGTGGTCGGGGTCGCTCGGACCCGACCGCTGCAGGTCGGGGGTGATGGCCTGCTCGGTGAGGTAGGCGGCATTGGCCTCGAACACCCGGCGCAGCGGCGCAGGGAGGGTGCCCACGGCCTTCCTTGCGATCAGGCGGTGGCCGGTGAATCCCCACGCACCCGCAGGGGCGGGGACGAGCGCGAGAGCGAGGGCGGCGGTGGCGGGCAGGACGCGACGCAGCGCCGGCCTCGCGGCGCGCGGCCGCAGCCGAGCATGGGCAGCCCTCACGCGGGCGCTACCTCAAGCTCACGGTGAGGGAGACGGGCTGTCCGTTGCGCAGCACGATCGCGGTCAGCGTGCTCTGGTTCTGGAGCCGGGGCCACAGTCCGATCAGGGTGGCCATGCTGTCGATGGGAGTGTCGTTGATCTGGGTGAGGACGTCGCCCGCGCGCAGGCCGGCTTCGGTGAGCAGGCTGTTCTCGGGCACGCGGGACAGGGTGAAGCCGGCGACGCGGCCCGCATCCATGGCGGGCATGAGCGTGGTCTCGGCCAGGATGCGCGGGGCTTCCTCGCCGATGCGGCGCTCCACGTCGCGCCGGGTCAGGACACGGGCCCCCGGATCGCTGGCCGCGGGCGCGGCCCGCGCGACCGGGGCCGAGCCCGGATCGCCGGAGAGGCGCAGGTCGAGGCGGCGGCCTTCGAAATCCAAGGTCACGGAATCGAGGACGATGGCGGCGACGCGGCCCCCGAACGCGCTCTCGCCGATCCCGACCACGCGCGTGCGGCCCCCCGAGCGCAACAGGACCACGGAGTGCGAGGAGTCGCGGCTGGCCACGATGCCCACGGCGGCGAGGTCCGCCGGAGGAGTGGCGAGAGCGGCAGCGAGGAGGGCGGCCAACATGTCCCCGATTATACGGTCCCCGCCGGACGTGCGTGCTATAGTCCGCGGGCTCCGCACCGCCGACGAGACGCGACATGTCGAGCCCTCGCTTCCTCCCTCCATCGTCCGAGAGTCCGGATCGCCGCTTCGGCGCGCGCATGAAGCGCGTCTTCCTGGAGCGTTGGTCCGGCCGCATCCTCCTCGTCTCGCTCGCGCTCTATGCGGCGGACCGGGCCGGGGCCGCCCTCCCGTGCGGGCTTGGCCCCTGCAGCCGCGTCAGCCTCTTCGTCTACGCGGCCTGGGGGGTCGTGCGCCTGGGGCGCTACCTCGTGCGCCGCCTGCTCTGGCGGATCCGCACCAAGCTCCTCGTGTCCTACCTCTTCATCGCCGTCGTGCCCGTCGTCCTGCTCCTGCTGCTCTTCGGGCTGGCCGGCGTGCTCTTCTCCGGCCTCGTCGCCTCCCACATCGTGGTGGCGGAGGTGGATCGCACGGCGGTCCTCCTGCGCACCACCGCGGAGGCGGCGCTGGCCGACATGCCGGCGGACGACGCCGGCGCGCGTACCTCGCTCGAGCGCCACCTCGAACCCGTGCGGACCGCGCATCCGGACCTCGTGTTCTCCCTCTGGAGAGGTGACCGCGTCGTCGCGGCCAGTCCCGATGCTCCGGCCACCCTCCCGGAGTGGACACGACCGGACGGTTATGCGGGTCTCGTGCGCGCGAAGCCGGACGACGACGCGACCCTGCTGACCGGCCTGACCCGGCGCGGCGACCGCGCGCTCCTGCTCCAGGTCCCGGTGGACGAGAGCCTGTTCGCTCCGCTGGAAACGCGGATGGGCATCCAGTTCGTCACCTCCGGCGGCCGTGTGCGCCGGGAAGGCCGGGGGGTGCGGGTGCACATCGGGGACGAGGCGCGAAAGCGCGTCCACGCCGAAGAGAAGCTCCCCGGCATCTCGTTCCCGGCCACGCCGGAGGCGCGGCAATGGGCGGACGGCAAGACCGACCTCGTGCCCATGCTGTTCCACTTCCAGCCCTACGACCTCTTCCGCCGTCTCTCGCCGGGGACGGTCAACGTAGGCGACGTGCTCGTGAAGCTGCTCGCGGTGGTGGCCGGAGTGTTCCTGGTGATGTATTTCGCCGCCCTGGTCCTCGGCCTCATGCTCGCGCGGTCCATCACCGGCAACATCCACGAGCTCTATCGCGGCACCGAGCGCCTCCGTCACGGCGACTTCGGCAACCGTATCCGCGTCCAGAGCCGCGACCAGCTCGGCGACCTCGCGGAATCCTTCAACGTGATGGCGGCGAGCATGCAGGGCCTGCTCATGGAGCAGGCGGAGAAGCAGCGCCTCGAGGAGGAGCTGCGCATCGCGCGGCAGATCCAGATGAGCCTCCTGCCCCAGGGGGCGGTGACCCTGCCCGGCCTGCGCGTCTCCGCCCTCTGCCTGCCCGCGGCGGAGGTGGGCGGGGACTACTACGACCTCCTCCCCCTTTCGCCCACGCGCATGGGTGTCCTGGTCGCGGACGTGTCGGGCAAGGGAACGTCGGCCGCGCTCTACATGGCCGAGCTCAAGGGCCTCGTGCTCTCCCTCTCGCGCATCTACGACTCGCCCGCGCGGCTGCTCTCCGAAGCGAACCGCATCCTGGCCGCCACCCTCGACCCGCGCTCCTTCATCACCATGACCTACGCGGTCGTGGACACGGCCACCCAGACCATGCGCTATGCGCGCGCGGGCCACAATCCGATGATCCACCTCGAAGCGGACAGCGGCCGTACGCGCGTGCTGACGCCGCCCGGGTTGGGGCTCGGCATCGACGAGGGCGCGCGCTTCGACCAGATCCTGGAGGAGGCGGAGGTGCCCCTGCGCAGCGGCGACCTCTTCCTGTTCTTCACCGACGGACTCTCCGAGGCCATGAACGGCCGCGCCGAGCTGTTCGGCGAGCGCCGCCTCCGCGACGTGATCGAGTCCGCCGGCGACGTGGGGGAGGAGGCGTCGGCGTTGAAGGACCGGATCCTGACCGCGATCCGCACCTTCGTCGGCGACGCCGCCCAGAACGACGACATGACGATGGTGATCCTCAAGGTGGTATGAATGGACCGGCTCCCATGGCTCTTCCTGGCGGCTCTCGTGTCGCGTGAGGCGGCGGCGTCGCCCGCCGCCGACCTCGTCCTGCGCGGAGGCCGCGTGTGGGCGGGGAAGGGCCTGCCCGCCGCCACCGCGATCGCGGTCAAGGAAGGCCGGGTGGCCGCGGTGGGCGGCGAGGCCGACGTCGCGTCGTTGATCGGCCCCGGCACGCGCGTCGTCGACCTGCACGGCCGCCTCGTCGTGCCGGGGTTCAACGACGCGCACGTGCACTTCCTGAGCGGCGGCTTCGCCCTCCTCTCCGTCGACCTGCGCGATGCCCGCGACGAGCAGGATTTCGCGCGCCGCATCGCGGAGCACGCGCGCACCCTCCCCAAGGGGACCTGGATCCAGGAGGGGAACTGGGACCACGAGGCCTGGCCCTCCCGGACGCTGCCGACCCGGCAGCTCATCGACGCGGTGACCCCCGACCATCCCGTGTTCGTGCAGAGACTGGACGGCCACATGGCCCTGGCCAACTCGCTGGCCCTGCGCCTGGCCGGGGTCACGCGCGCGAGCCGCGACCCCGACGGCGGCACCATCGTGCGCGATGCCGCGGGCGAGCCCACCGGCATCCTCAAGGACAACGCGGAGGAGCTGGTCACCCGCGCCATCCCCGAGCCCTCGCGCGAGATGAACCTGCGGGCCGCCCGCGCCGCCTTGAAGGAGGCGGCCCGCGTGGGCGTCACCACCATCCAGGACAACTCCTCGATAGACGCGCTGCGCACGTACCAGGACCTGCGCGCGCGCGGGGAGCTGACCGCGCGCTTCTACGTGTGGCGCTCCATCTCGTCGCGGGAGCTGCTGGAGAAGGCCGGTCTGACCACGGGGCTGGGCGACGACTGGATTCGCCTGGGCGCGCTGAAGATCCTCTCCGACGGGTCGATGGGATCCGGCACCGCCGCCTTCTTCGATCCCTACACCGACGACCCCGGGACGAGCGGGCTGCTCCTCTACCCGGTGCCGGAGCTGGAGCGCCTCGTGCGCGAGGCCGATGCCGCCGGATTCCAGCTCGCCGTGCATGCGATCGGCGACCGCGCGAACAGCCTCGTCCTGGACGCGTTCGAGAAGGCGGCCGCGGCCAACCCGCCGCGGGAGCGCCGCTTCCGCATCGAGCACGCGCAGGTGGTGCGCAAGGCCGACCTCGCGCGCTACGAGCGGCTGGGCGTGATCGCCTCCATCCAGCCCTCGCACGCCATCGACGACATGCGCTGGGCGGAGCGGCGCATCGGCAGGGAGCGCGCGCGCGAGAGCTACAACGTCCGTTCGTTCACCGCCGCCGGGATTCCCGTGGCCTTCGGCACGGACTGGTTCGTGGAGCCCCTCGACCCGCGCCTCGGCCTCTACGCCGCGATCACGCGGGAGCGCCCCGAGGGCGGTCCTCCCGGAGGATGGTTCCCCGAGGAGAAGATCTCGCTCGAGGAGGCCCTCGACCTCTATACCCGCGGCTCGGCCTACGCGGAATTCGCGGAGAAAGAGAAGGGCACGCTCGCGCCGGGCATGCGCGCCGACCTCGTGGTCTTCGCGGACGATCTGTTCCGGATCCCTCCTCGGCAGATCCTGACCACGCCCGTGGACCTCACCGTGGCCGGCGGCCGCGTCGTGTTCGATCGCGCGGCGGGTGAGGCGGGGACTTCGCGGTAAGAGGGCCCGTGGACGAAGAGCGGACGGCCGCCTTGCGCGCGCTCGAGGAGCGCCTCCGTCACCGGTTCGCCGACCTCGCCCTGCTCGATCGCGCCCTCACCCACACCAGCCACGCTCACGAGCGCGCCGCCCCGTTGTCGCGGCACAACGAGCCGCTCGAGTTCCTGGGCGACGCCGTGATCGGCTTCCTGGTCGCGGAGCTGCTCCACCGGCGCGATCCCGAGGGCTCCGAGGGGGGGAAGAGCAAGGCCCGCGCGCACCTGGTGGCGGCCCCCAGCCTGGCCCGGCGGGCCTCCGCCCTGGGCCTGCCCGATCTTCTTTTATTGGGGCGCGGAGAGGAGAAGACGGGCGGCCGCCAGAAGTCGGCCCTTTGGGCGGACGCGTACGAAGCCCTGGTCGCCGCGCTCTACCTCGACGGCGGGCTGGAGGCGGCCGCGCGGTTCGTGTCCCACGAGTTCGCGCCGGACCTTTCCTCGCCGGAGCTGCCGGAGCCGGGCGACTACAAGAGCACGCTCCAGGAAGTCCTGCAGGCACGCGGCGAGCCCGTGCCCGATTACGTGACGGTGGCGGAGGAGGGACCCCGCCATCGCCGATCCTTCCGCGTGCAATGCCTGGTCGGCGGGCGGCTGGTGGCCGAGGGTCAGGGGTACTCGAAGAAGGAGGCGCAGCAGGAGGCGGCGCGGCGCGCCTTGCCCCTGGTCCGCCTCCCCGAGCCGTGAGGCGAGAGGAGGAGCGATGCCAAGCGTGACCGTGCGATCGGGACCGGGACTGATGCAGGAGATCCAGGCGGGCGGGCACACCCTGCGCGCGGACGAGCCGGTGGCCGCGGGCGGTACCGGCGCCGGCCCCGACCCCTACGCCCTGCTGCTGGCCGCGCTCGGCGCCTGCACCTCGATGACGCTCCGCTTGTACGCCGCCCGCAAGGGCTGGCCGCTGGGCGAAGTGGTCGTGGCGCTGGACATCGGGCGCGCCTACGCGGAGGACTGCGCTCACTGCGAGGATCCGCGCGCGATGGTGGACCAGATCACGCGCCGGATCACGGTCAGCGGCGATCTCGATCCGGCCCAGCTGACCCGGCTGGGCGAGATCGCGAAGAAGTGTCCCTTGCACAAGACGCTCACGGCCGGCGTGCGCGTGCAGGACGAGGTCGTAGCGAGGGCGTGACCGCATCCGATTCCCGCGCCCCGGCCGCTTCGCGACGCGCGCTCTTCGCGGCCGCAGTCCTGGTGGGCGCGATCGGCGTGTCCGCGGGAGCGGTCGTCACGAGCAGCCTGCGCCTGGACGGCGCGACGGGCGATTGGCGCGGCGCGTCCGAGGGCCTGTACCGGTCGGGCCAGCCCGGGATCCTGATGGCGGGCCGGCAGGTCGTCGTGCATTTCCACGGCTTGGACGGCCGGCCCGCCGTGCTCGAGGTCGTGGCGGCGGCCCGGCCCGCCTCGCCGGCCGTGATCCTCATCGCCACCGCGGGGCGGGAGCGCCTCGAAGTCCCGGTCGGGCTCGAGGCGACCTCCGTCCGCATGCCCATCCCCCGGGGCACGCACGATGTGGACCTCTTCATCGAGGCCAACGCGATCTTCCGCGTGTCACGGATCGCGGTGATCCGCTCGCTCAGCGCGACGACGGCGGCCGTCATCGTGATGACGGCCCTCCTGGGCGTGACGGCGCTGGTCATGACCTGGCGGACGGGCCCGCGCGGGGCGGCCCTCGTCTGGGGAGGGCTCGCCTCCCTGGCCGCCCCCTTGCTCTGGACGTTCGCGGCCGACCCCGCGTCCTCGCTTCGCGTCGCCGCGCCGACGCGGGACGCCCTGCGCGTCGCGGTGGTGGCCGCGCTGTGGCTGGCCGGCCTTGCCTTCGCGCGCTCACGCCTCGCGTCCGCGGCGGCCATCGTGGGGACGGTGGCGCTCCTCCACCTGCCGACCGTCTGGTACGGCTTCCATCAGGACGACTTCGTGCTGGCGCGTGGCTGGTCGTGGAAGGAACTGGCCTCGACCCTGCACGGCGAGTTCGACCCGAGCGGGATGATCCCCTCGTACTACCGGCCGATGGTGAGGCTGAGCTGGGCCCTGGATCACGCGTGGTGGGGCCCATGGACCGCCGGGTATCACGCGACGAACCTGTGTCTCCACGCCGCGGCCGGCGTGGTGCTCGTGGCCCTGCTCCGCCGCCTGGCGCTCCCCGCCCCCGGCGCTCTCCTCGGTGCGCTGGCCTGGGTCGCCCATCCCCTGGCGGCGTCGACGACGGCCTGGGTGAGCGCGCGCGGGGACAGCCTGATGGCCATCTTCTACCTGGCCGCGCTGCTGGCCTTCAGCGCCCCGGGCGCGCCGACCCGCCGCTCGCAGGTGACGCTGGCCCTGCTTTCCGCCCTCGCGTTCGGCACCAAGGAGATGGCGGCTTCGCTGCTCCTGGCCGCGCTGCTTCTCCATCGTGTCCTTCTGCCTCGGCCGGACCGGGCCCTGCGTCGCCGCCGACTCGCCGTCATCGCGGCCGTCACCGCCGCCTACGTCGTGCTCTGGGCGCTGCTCTTCGCGGGCAAGCTCGTGGGCCGCGTGTCGTCGGGCCCGCGCTGGGCGGGATTCGATCTCCACGACCCGGGCCACTGGCTGCGCCTCATCCCGGCGCTGTACGCGCCGGTGTTCTTTCCAACGTGGTACGAAGAGTGGTGGCTGACCCCGCTCGAGGGCTGGTCGTGGCTCTACCTCCTCGGCGCGCTCGCCGTAGTGGCCGTGTCGTGGTGGGCCGGTCGGGGCACGCCGCGCGGCGGCGCTTCCGCGACCGTCGGAGTCGTCTGGCCGCTCCTCACGGTGCTGCCCCTGCTCGGCCTGCCCAGCACCCTCGATCTGTACCGCCTCGGATACCTCGTGGCCGTCGCCATCGCGTTCGTCGTGGCCGGGATCGCGATCCGCGTGGAGCGGTCGTTCGCGGCCCTGGCCGTGCTCGCCGCGCTCCTGGCCGCCTCGCTCTCGCCGCTCTCGATCGATGCCGCGCGCGCGTGGGCGCCCGATGGTTTCCGCGGTCGCGAGTTCCTGCACTGGAAGGGGACCGAGCCCACCTGGGTCGGACAGCTCACGCCGGAGATGCGCGGCCAGTTCCAGGACACGGTGGCGTGGCATTGCCACGCGCGGCGGTGGGCCTTTCCCGATTCCCCCTGTCCCTGAGCCCGGCCCTCAGGCCATGGCGGATTCGATCCAGCCGCCGCCCAGGCAGACCTCGCCCTGATAGAAGACGGCCGCCTGGCCCGGCGTGACCGCGCGCTGGGGCGCGTCGAACGTCACTTCGACGCGGCCATCCGGCTGGGGCCGGAGCGTGGCCGCGGCCTCGGCCGCGCGGTAGCGGATCTTCACCTCGGCCCGCACCTCGGTGTCGGGCGGCGGGATGGACAGCCAGTTGACCTCGCGCGCCACGAGGCCGGGAGATTCCAGCCGGTCCGCGTCCCCCACCACCACGGTCCGTGACGCGGGCCGCACCGCCAGCACGTAGAGCGGCCGCGGCGACGTCACCCCCAGCCCCCGCCGCTGGCCGACGGTGAAGCGATGCACGCCGCCGTGCCGGCCCAGCTCGCGTCCGTCCGCGTCCACGATGGGGCCGCCGCGATCCTCGGGCGCGGAGTGCCGCTCCACGAAGCCCGCGTAATCGTCGTCCGGCACGAAGCAGATCTCCTGGCTCTCGGGCTTGTCCGCGGTGGGCAGGCCGCGGTCCGCGGCCAGGCGCCGGACCTCGTCCTTGGTGAGCTCGCCGACGGGAAAGACGGCATGCCCGAGCTGCTCCTGGGTGAGCCCGAAGAGGAAGTACGACTGGTCCTTGCGCCCGTCGCGCCCGCGCCGCAGCCGGTGTCGCCCCGTCACGGGGTCGCGGTCCGCCCGCGCGTAGTGGCCGGTGGCGACGTGCTCGATCCCCAGCGCGCGCGTGCGCTCCACCAGGCTCTGGAACTTCACCTCCGTGTTGCACCGCGAGCAGGGCACGGGCGTGCGTCCCTCGAGGTAATCGCGCACGAAGGGCGCGATGACCCCGTCGTGGAACGAGCGCTCGAGGTTCACCACGTAGTGGGGAATGCCGAGGCGGCCCGCCACCGCCTTGGCGTCGTGCAGGTCGTCGAGGGCGCAGCAGCGGCCGAAGGAGGGGCCGGTGCCCTCCGTCTGGTCGTGGAGCTGCATGGAGATCCCCACCACCTCGTGCCCCTGCTCCTGGAGCAGGGCCGCCGCGACGGAGGAATCGACCCCGCCCGACATGGCGGCCACGATACGCATGGAACGAGTATAAGGGTGTCAGCGCCATGACTCCCGGCCCCGACGACCTCGGCTACCGTGCCCACCCGTGGCATGGCGTCTCGATGGGGAAGGACGCCCCGCGCGTGGTGACGACCTACATCGAGATCGTCCCCACCGACACCGTCAAGTACGAGATGGACAAGCTCACGGGCATCCTGCGCATGGACCGGCCCCAGCAGTACTCGAACGTGTGCCCGAGCCTCTACGGCTTCATCCCGCGGACGCTCTGCGCCGAGCGGGTGGGCGCGTTGTGCTCGGAGCGCACCGGCCGCCCCGGCATCCAGGGCGACGGCGACCCCATTGACGTCTGCGTGCTCACCGAGAAGGAGATCTCGCACGGAGACGTCCTGGTGCA
>DASTLK010000491.1:0-2898 GCA_035715025.1 Vicinamibacteria bacterium | reverse complement strand
AGACGTCGTGCAAACGGCCGGGCACCGTCTGGCCCGCCATTCCGACGCGCACGGGCAGGTCGACGACGACGCGCGGACTCTTGCGCCGGTCCTCCGGCCTCAACGGACCTTCACCACGACCAGGGTCAGGTCGTCCGCGCGCGGCGCATCGCCAAGGAACCCATCCACGTCGGACAGGATCCGCTCGCCGAGCTCGGCGGCGGTGCTGTTCGCACCCGCCTCCATCTGCCCGACCAGGCGCGCCGCCCCGTAGTAATCCTCCCCGTCGCGCCGGGCATCGGTCAGGCCGTCCGTGTAGAAGACGACGATGTCTCCCGGCGCCAGAGCCACCACGCGCTCTTCGTAGGTCGCGCTTTCGAAGGTGCCCAGGGGAAGGCCGGGCAGCTCGATCACCTCCACGCGGCTCTCGGCGGCCCGGTAGACGAGCGGATAGGGCAGGCCGGAGTTGGCCAGGACCATCCGGTGCTGCGCGAAGTCGAACACCGCGAAGGCGACCGTGCAGTAGTAGCCCTCCGTCCCCCGCTTGCGCAGCGTGCGGTTGACCCGCGTCATCAAGTCGCCGGGGGCGCGGCGTTCCATGGCTCGCGCGCGGACGCTCCCGGAGACGAAGGCCCCGAAGAGCGCCGCCGGCACGCCCTTGCCCAGCACGTCGCCCACGGCCACCCCGAGCACACCCTCCCCCAGCTCGAAGAAGTCGTAGAGGTCGCCGCCCAGCTCGCTGGCGGGGAGGAAGTGCGCGGAGGCATCCCAGGCCGCGCCGGTGGGCGGCTCGTCCGGGAACAGGTTCTGCTGGACCCACTGCGCGAGCTCCAGCTCGCGTCCGACGCGCGCCTCCTGCCGGGCGAGGGTCTCGTAGAGGCGCGCGTTCTCGATGGCCACCGCCACCTGGCTGGCCAGGGGGGTCAGGACCTTGAGGTGCTCGTCGGTGAAGCGGTCCAGCACCGACGATTCCAGGTCGAACACGCCCACCACGCGGCCCTTGTGCACGAGGGGCACCACCAGCTCGGAGCGGGTCTCGGGGATCAGGGAGAGATAGCGAGCGTCCTGCCGCACGTCGCCGACGAGGATGGGCTGCTTGCTGCGGGCGGCGGCGCCGATGAGACCTTCGCGGAGGCGGATCCGCGTCTTCTTCTCCTTGGTCGCCCCGTAGGAGACGGCCTTGCGGAGCACCAGCTCCTCCTTCTCCTCGTCGAGGAGCAGGATGCCGAACATCTCGTAGTCGATGACGCGCTTGACCACCTCCGCGATGCGCTGCAGGAGCTGATCCAGGTCGAGGATCGAAGAGGTCTCCTTCCCGATCTCGTAAAGGGTCGCGAGCAGGCCCGCGTACCAGCGCGCCTCGCGGTACAGCGTCGCGTTCTCGATGGCCACCGCCAGGTGGCCGGCCAGTACGAAGAGGGCGGCGCGTGCCTCGGCGTGGAAGGCGTCGGCGTCGGGGCCTTCGACGTTGAGCACGCCCACCAGGCGGTCGCGATGGATGAGGGGGATGGCCAGCTCGGCCTGAACGCCCGGCACGATGGCGAGGTACCGGGGATCCTGGCCGACGTCGGGGACGAAGAGCATCTCCTTCTGGAGGGCCGCGGTGCCGACGATGCCCTGACCGGGCCGGATGCGCAGGCGGCCGGCCACCGCGGAGTCGTAGCCCTCGACGAAGGCGGGGACGAGGGTGCCGTCGGGCTCGGGAAGGAAGATGTCGAGGATCCGGTAATCGACGATCCGGCGGAGCTGGCGGGCGATCGCGGGCATCAGCTCCTCGGGGTCGAGGGCGCTGGAGATCTCGGCCAGGATGGGAAGGAGCTCGCCCAGGAGCTGCCCGCCCGCCGCACTGGTTTTCGCGTCGAAGGCCGGCAAAACGGGCCATAGTAGCACGTCACGCCGGCCCTCTCCCGGCGCCGGACGGACCGGGGTACACTCGCCGGATGCCCGCGGAGCCGCTGCGCCTTCCCCTCGAGATCGAGGACATCAAGAAGGTCCTTCCCCACCGGTATCCGTTCCTGCTCGTGGACCGCATCCTCGAGATGGAAGAGGACCGGCGCGTTCTTGGCGTCAAGAACGTCTCCTCGGACGAGCGCTACTTCATCGCGGGGCCAGGGGGCCGGCCGGTGCTCCCCGCTTCCATCCTGACCGAAGCCATGGCCCAGGCCGGCGCCGTGCTCATCCTGGCCAAGCCCCAGAACCGGGCCAAGCTCATCTATTTCATGGGCATCGACCGCGTCCGCTACCGGCGCCCCGTCTCCGCGGGAGACACCGTGCTGCTCGAGGGCACCGTCGTGCGCCTGCGCGCACGCATGGGCACCTTGCGCGGCGTGGCGCGGGTGGATGGACACGTCGTATGCGAGGGACGGATGAACTTCTCCCTCGTCGACCCTCCGGGGAGTGTGGCCGGGTAATCCAAGTGCGCCCTCCGCGCGGCGCGCGGGGCGGGCGTCCCCCCTCCGCGGCGACCGGCCGCACCTCCGGTCCCCTCTCCCTGGCCCGCGCGCTCTCCAAGTTCGGCGTCTGCTCGCGCGCCGAAGCGGCGCGCTGGATCGAGGCCGGCCGCGTGCAGGTGGACGGTCGAGAGGTGCGCTTCCCGGCCCGTCGCATCGACCCCCGCCAACAGGAGGTGCGCGTGGACGGCTGGCGCGTCGGCGACGACACCGAGCGCATCGTCCTCGTCCTGCACAAGCCCGTCGGATACATCACCTCGCGCGGAGACCCGGGTGGCCGCCCGACCGTGTACGACCTGCTGGACGATGGAGGCCCCTGGGTGTTTCCCGTCGGCCGCCTCGACCGCGACAGCTCGGGCCTGCTCATCCTCACCAACGACCACCGGCTGGGCCAGCGCCTGACCGATCCGGAGGCCCACGTCCCCAAGCGCTACCACGCGCGTGTCCGCGGCATCCCCGCGCCGGAGGC
>DASTLK010000490.1:0-1664 GCA_035715025.1 Vicinamibacteria bacterium | reverse complement strand
CGCGGAGCCGTCCAGGGGCGCGACCCAGATCTGATGGTCCTTCTCGAACGCGACGACGTCGCTCCGGGGCGAGACCGCGGGCAGGTCGCCGTCGCCGAGGGCCTTGGGTTCGCCACCGTCGAAGGGCACCGACCAGACCTGCACCTTGGCCGGCGTGGGGCTGGCCGCGGGATTCACGAGCACGCTGTCGTCCCAGCTTCCGGAGTGATCGCCTCCGCGCACGTAGACGGCGTACTTGCCGTCCGCGGAGAGGGAGAGGCTCGTGATCTCCTGACCGTCGTCCGTCGTGTAACGGGTGAGTCGCCGCGGCGCGAACTGCGGCCCCTCCGCCACCCAGACGTTGCGCTGTCCCTGCTCGTCGAGGGCCCAGGCGATCCGGCGGCCGGTGGCGGCCGCGGTGAGCTGGTTCGGGAAGGGCGCGCTCTTCACGTCCTCGACGGTGAAGCCGTCGGGGCGAGCGGCGGCGCGCGCGGCGGGCAGCGCGACCCAGGCGCCCCCGGCGATCGCGACCAGGGCCAGGCACGACCGGGACAGGACGGACATGGCGAGACCTCCGGGACGAGAGCGACGAGAAGCGAAGCATAATGCCGCATCGATGTTCCCCACGACGCGCTGGACGCTGATCCTCGACTCGCACCGCGGGGGCGAGGCGGAGAAGGCGGCCCTGGAGCAGCTCTGCGCGACGTACTGGAAGCCGGTCTACTTCTTCCTGCGGCGGAAGGGACTCTCGCCCGCGGCGGCCGAGGACGCGGTGCAGGGCTTCTTCCTGCATCTGCTCGAGCGTGACTTCCTGCCCCGGCTCGATCCCGCGCGCGGCCGGTTCCGCTCGTATCTCCTGCGATCGCTCGAGCACTACCTGGTCAACCTCCACGAGCGCGACTCCGCGCTCAAGCGTGGCGGCGGCTACCGCTTCGTGCCCCTCGACGTCGCCCTGGCCGAGCAGGAGCTGCCCGCCGCTCCCGAACCTCCGCTCGACGCCTTCGAGAAGGAATGGGCCCTCGGCCTGATGGAGCGCGCGCTCCTTCGTTTGCGGGGCGAGTACGAGGACGGCACGCGCAAGGGCCGTGCGGACGTCGTCCTGCGCTTCTTCGGCCTGGAGGAGGCGCCGTCGTACGCGGAAGCGGCGGCGGCGTGCGGGATGACGGCGCCGCAGTTCAAGGCCGCGCTCCACCGCGCGCGCACTCGTTTCCGCGAGATCCTGCGCGAAGAGGTCGCGGCCACCGTCGACGACGACGGGGACGGCGAGCGCGAGATCGGCGACCTCGTCCGCGCGCTCTCGTGACGGATACCGCCGACCAGGGCGCTGGCGGCCGGAGTACCGCCTGCCCGCGCTGCCGCCGTGCGTTTCCGGCGGCGCGGCTCTCTCTCTGTCCTGCTTGCCTGCTGGAGGCGGAGATCCCGCCCGCCCTCCTCGGCGACTCGCTCGAGCTCGTGGACGAGATCGGCCGCGGCGGGATGGGCACAGTGTGGAAAGCCCGCCATCTACGCCTCGGACGCACGGTGGCGGTGAAGTTCCTGGCCCCGGAACTGGCCGCGCACCCGGACTTCGAGAGGCGCCTCGAGCGCGAGGCGCGCGCGCTCGCGCTCCTCAGCCATCCCGGGATCGTGGGCGTCCACGACTTCGGCCGCGAGGACGGACTCGGCTACATCGTGATGGAGTACGT
>DASTLK010000489.1:0-2253 GCA_035715025.1 Vicinamibacteria bacterium | reverse complement strand
GCCGAGCTCCACGCGCCCGTCCGCGGCGTCGAGGGAGGCCTCCGCCGCGTTGCGCAGCAGGTTGATGACGACCTGCTCGAGCTGGATGGGATCGGCCTGGATCTCCACGGCCGGGCCGTCGCGCACGGCGACGGGCACACGCTGCTCCAGGCCGGCGACGCGCCGCAGGAGCGGTCCGAGGTCGACGCGCTGGGGCTGGGGCGCGGGCAGGCGGGCGAGCCGGCCGTAGGCCTCCAGGAACCGGCTGAGCGACTCCGACCGCGAGGCGATCACGGCCAGGCCGCGCCGCATGTCGTCTTCCCAGTCGCTCGGACGCGGCTGGCGCGTCACGAGCTGGCCCAGGCTGTCCGCCAGCGACCGGATCGGGGCCAGGGAGTTGTTCAGCTCGTGCCCGAGGACGCGGATGAGCCGCTGCCAGGCCTGGCGTTCCTCCTCGCGCAGCGCGCGGCTGACGTCGGTGAGGACGAGCAGCCTCTGGGGCAGGCCGTGCTGCCGGAAGGTGCCGCCGCTCACTTCCCAGCGGCCGGGGCGCCCCGCGATGGCCATGTCCAGCACCTGGCGCGGCGCAGCGGCCAGCGCCGGAGCCAACCCCAGCTCGCTCGCCTTGTGGCCCAGGAGCTGCTCCGGCGGCCGCCCCAGCAGGCGCGCGCCGGCGCGGTTGACGAGCTGCAGCCGTTCCTCTCCGTCGAAGCTGAAGACGGCGACCTCGATCTCGGACATGACCGTGCGCAGGAGCGCGATCGCTTCCAGCGCGCCCAGCCGCTGCTCGCGCAGCGTGTCGGCGAGGGCGTTCACCTCCGTCATGGCCAGGGCCAGCGCGTCCTCGCCCGCGGTCTCGCGCGCGCGGAAGGAGAAGTCCTCCTCGCGCAGAGCGGCCAAGAGGTTCGAGATGATGCGCAGGGGCCGCACCACGCCGCCCTGCACGGCGAAGGCGAAGCCGAGCCACAGCCCGAGCACGACGAGGTCCGCCGTCCATTGGGCCTTGGCGCTGAAGCCGCCCAGCCAGAGGAGGAGGGCAGTGGCGAGCGCGCCCGGCGCGCCCGTGGCGAGGGCGAGGAGCAGGATCCGGTTCTCGTAGTTGAGCCGGTGGCGGCGTCTTCCGGTCATGGCGCGACGGCGATGGCGGTGGCCTTCACGAGGGCATCACGGGCCGGCGCGAGCGGGTCGCGCAGGAGCGAGCGGCACAAGATGATCGTCAATTTTTCACATGTGGGCCCGCATAGCGAGCGAGCCGCGACCCGAGCACCGGCGCCGTGGGCGCGTCCCCGTGGATGCCTCTAGAGCCCGTAGCGCTGCAACCGCCGATAGAGCGCGCTGCGGCTCAGGCCGAGCGCTTCCGCGGCCCGGCTCACGTTGCCGTCGAAGCGGCCCAGCGCCTTCTTGATGAGGAAGGACTCGACCTCCTCCAGGCTCATGTCGTCGAGGCGGCGGCTGTCCTCCGGCGCCGCGCGCAGGCCGAGGTCGATCGCACGCACCTGCGGGGCCTGCGTCATCAGCACGGCCCGCTCCACGGCGTGGTCCAGCTCGCGCACGTTGCCGGGCCAGGGGTGGGCGAGCAGCGCCTCCAGGGCCGCGGGCTCGAACCCGGTCACGCGCTTGCGGTAGCGCTGCGCGTGCTGGCGCAGGAAATGATGGGCGAGGGGCGGGATGTCCGGGCGCCGGTCGCGCAGGGGCGGCATGCGGATCTCGATGGTGTTGAGGCGGAAGAGCAGGTCCTGGCGGAAGCGGCCCGCGGCCACCTCGGCGTGCAGGTCGGCGTTGGTCGCGGAGAGGATGCGCACGTCCACGCGCCGCGTGCGCGAGGAGCCGACCCGCTCGAACTCGCCCGTCTCCACCACCCGCAGCAGCTTGGACTGCAGGCCCGGCGGCACGTTGGCGATCTCGTCCAGGAAGAGCGTCCCTCCGTCGGCCAGCTCGAAGCGACCCACGCGGTCGGCCCGCGCGTCGGTGAACGCGCCCTTGACGTGGCCGAACAGCTCGCTCTCGAACACCCCTTCCGAGAGCCCTCCCGCGTTGACGGTGACCAGGGGGCGGGCGGCGCGCGCGGAGACGGAATGAAGGGCCTGGGCGACCGTCCCCTTGCCCGAGCCGTTGTCGCCGGTGATCAGGACCGCCGCATCCGACGGCCCCACGCGGTCGATCATCTCCAGCACCGGCCGCATGGCCGGCGCTTCCGCGATCAGGATCGGACGCGCGGCCGCCGCGCTGCCGCCGTCGGCGAGCTCGAAGCGCCCGACCCGGTCGGTCTTGGCG
>DASTLK010000488.1:0-7923 GCA_035715025.1 Vicinamibacteria bacterium | reverse complement strand
AATCAGCCCGATGGTGGCCGGAGCCCAGCCAATCAGCCCGATGGTGGCCGGAGCCCAGCCAATCAGCCCGATGGTGGCCGGAGCCCAGCCAATCAGCCCGATGGTGGCCGGAACCTATCCCTTCACGACGCGCGTCTTGACCACGCGGTCGTGAAGGGCGCGCCGCGCGGGATCGAGCAGCATCGGGATGAGACCGGCGCCGGCGGCGAGGACGCCGAGGCTGCCGAGGGCGGCGCGTACGAAGGCCCGGAGATACCCGGGCGGACGGCCGCCGGCGTCGACGACACGCAGGCCGGTGGCGATCTTGCCGAGGGTCTGGCCGGTGGTGCCGGTGAAGTACCCCGCATACGTGAGGCCGAGGAAGGCGAGGTATCCGGCCAGGTACGGCCAAGCCGGACGCAATCCCACGAGCCCGACGTGCGCGGCACGGCTGGCGAAGTACACGACGATGGCCCAGAGGATGGTGAGCAGCGCGAGATCGAGGGCGGCCGCGCGCGCGCGTTCGCCCGAATAGGCCGGACGCTCGACGGGACGAGCGGCGGCCGCCGGCTCCGCGCCCAGCGTCCACTCGTCGCCGGGCGTGACCACCGGCGGGGCCGGCGAACGCAGCGGCAGGTCGGGCGCGCGCAGCGGGAGGTCGGCCTCGTCGGCGAGGTCGATCGGTGTCGAGCCGAGCCCGAGATCGGGCGTTCTGGCGAGACCGCGCGGCGGCGGGTCTCCGAGAACGATCGGCGGGCGGGAGGGCGCGGCCGGCGTCTCGTCGGACGGCGAGGCCTCGGCGATCGCCTCGTCGTCGCCCGCGTCGTCGGCCTCTTCCCCGTCACGGAAGAGGGGGAGATCGCCGTCGCCGCGGCGCCGCTTGCGATCGCGCATACGCTCGCGCACTTCGTCCTTCCAGGTGCGCTCCCGCTTCTTCATGCCCGGGATCTCGCGCAGGGGCTCGGGCCGCGGGCGCGCGGCCGGATCGGGAGCGAGCGCGCCCTCAGTGAGGGGGGCCACGTGGGCGCCGCAACCGGGGCAGCGTTCATGACCGCCGGGAACGGAAGCACTGCAAGCCGGACAGTTCATGGGCGCCCCGATCGTGGCACGCCGGAGGCCTCGCCGTGCAGGGCGCGCTCCGCCTGCTGGCGCAGCTGACGCGCGAACGGGTAGGCCGGCTCTTGGGGGCCGACGCGATCCAGGGCCGCGAGGGCCGCGGCGGGGTCGCCGGCGTCGAGCAGGCGCCGCGCCTGCGCGAGCGCGCGCTCACCGCCGGAGGTGGGCGCGGGCCAGGCCGCCGCCGTGTCGGGCCGCGGTGCCGGCGGGCGGGTCAAGCCGAACAGGAGCCGATCCCAGCTCGAGAACACACCGGCGCCGAGGAGGACCAGGACGATCGTCGACGCCGCCGCGAACGCGCGGCGCGACCAGCTCACCGCGCTCATCCGTGGGCCAGGGCTCGCCGCCGTCTCCGTCGC
Source organism: Vicinamibacteria bacterium (assembly GCA_035715025.1). GTDB lineage: Bacteria > Acidobacteriota > Vicinamibacteria > Fen-336 > Fen-336 > AA29. The sequence goes on along the minus strand of DASTLK010000488.1, from coordinate 6,469 downwards.
CGGCGCTTCCATCCGATCGAGACGTCCGCCGCGCGCGTCGAGACGATCGAGCAGCGCCGCCGCATGGTCGCGATCGCCGCCGTCCGCGATGACCGCCTCCAGGGCCGTGCGCGCGACGGCGAGATCGCCCTTCTCGAGGGCGCGGCGCGCGTCGTGGAGGCGCTCGTCGTTGCGTCGCTCGGATTCCGTGATCGCGGCGCGCGCGGAGGCAAGACCGCGGAGGGCTTCGGAGCCGGCGGGCTCGACGAGCGCGACTCGGCCGAACACGAGTGCCGCCTCACGGGGATCGCCGGCCTCGAGCAATCGCCAGCCCTCGGCAAGCAGACCCTGGATCCTCTCGCGGTCGGTCGCTGTCACTACATGTTTCCTCGGACCTTCGCCGCCACATTATCGGGAAAGCCGTAAGGGCTTTTCAAGGCGAAAGTTTCGACCGAGGAAATTCGCGTGATCCCGGTCGCCGGGGGCCGGCCCCCGCCTCAGCGTGCCCAGCGGCGATAGGCGAACACCCCGAGGGCGGCCGTGGCGAAGCTCAGGGCGGCCACGAAGACCGTCGTCGCTTCTCCGTTCCAACCGCGGCCAGTGCCTTCGTCCTCGGCGGGCCGCAGGTGCGCCACCGGGAGATCCTGGGCCAGCTTGCGCAGGGTCTCGAGGTCCTGGCTCTCGACCGTCGCGCCGGAGGCCCCACCCTCGTCGGCCAGTGAGGCCTCGCGTTCCTCGTCGAGGGCGGTGAGGCCGGGCGTCCCCACGGCCGAGCCCTTCCGATTGTCACGCTTGTCCGCGTCGTCCGAAGACTTCGGCTTGTCCACCATGGCGCGCGCTCCTCGCGGAAGAACCGCGGATGATTGCTCCCGAGCGCAGGAGCAAGAGGCGTGCCACTACGCGGGCTCGACCGCCTCGCCCTTCCGCGCCGGGATCAGCCCGTATCCCTTCATCTTCCGATAGAGGTTCGATCGCTCGACCTGCAGGGCTTCCGAGGTCCGGCTCATGTTGCCGCCACACTCCTGGTACTTCTTCCAGATGTAGCGCTTCTCGAAGTCCTCCCGCGCGGCGGCCAGCGACGGGAAATCGGAGACGGTGGCGGAGAGCGGGCCGGACGTGGACGCCGGCTCGCTCGCCGGCGGCGCCCCTCCGACCAGCGACGCGGGCAGGTGCCGGGCCTCGATACGGTCACCGGGGGTCATGATCACGAGCCGCTCGATGATGTTGCGCAGCTCGCGCACGTTGCCGGGCCAGGGCTGGGCCACGAGCAGGTCGAGGACCTCGCGCGTGAGCTCCTTGGCCCGCTTCCCGTACTCCGCCGAGAGCTCCGCGATGAAGTGGCGCGCCAGCAGCGGGATGTCCTCGCGCCGTTCCCGCAGTGGGGCCACCTGGAAGGGAATCACGTTGAGGCGGAAGAAGAGGTCCTCGCGGAACGTCCCTTTGCGGATCTCCTCCTCGAGGTTCTTGTTGGTGGCCGCGATGACGCGCACGTCGACGGTGATGGTCGCCGTCCCGCCCACCGGCTCGACCTTCTGCTCCTGCAGGACGCGCAGCACCTTGGCCTGCGTCTTGAGCGTCATGTCCCCGACCTCGTCCAGGAACAGCGTGCCGCCGTCCGCCAGCTCGAACTTCCCCTTCTTGGCCGTGAGCGCGCCCGTGAAGGCCCCGCGCGTGTGGCCGAACAGCTCGCTCTCGATCAGCTCCTCGGGGATGGCCGCGCAGTTGACCTCGACGAAGGGCCCGGACGAGCGAAGGCTCAAGTGGTGGATGTTGCGCGCGACGAGCTCCTTGCCCGTGCCGTTCTCGCCGAAGATCAGGACCCGCCCGTTGGAGGGGGCGGCCTGGGCGATGTCCGCGCGCAGCGCATGCAGGACCAGGCTCTCCCCCACCATCACCCAGCGATGCTCGACCTGCTCCTTGAGGGCGCGGTTCTCCGCCTCCAGCTTGCGCTGGCGCAACGCGTTCTTGACCACGAGCAGCGTCTTCTCGAGGGCCAGCGGCTTCTCGACGAAGTCCTGCGCGCCCATGCGCACGGCCTTGACTGCGGTCTCGATGGACCCGTGGCCGGAGATGACGACCACCGGCACTTCCGGGTCCAGCGTGCGGACGCGGGCCAGGACTTCGAGGCCGTCCATGCCGGGCATCCACACGTCCAGGAGCAGGAGGTCGTAGCGCCGGCTCTCCAGGACGGCCAGCGCCGCCTCCCCGCTCTCCACGGCCTCCACGGCGTACCCCTCGTCGCCGAGGATGCCGGCCAGGGAGCTGCGCACTCCCGCTTCGTCGTCTACGACCAGGATCGACTCACGCATGCGTTGTCTCTCTACCTCTGCGGAGAATGCTGCCGCTTCGTCCCGTCATGCCGGTAACTCGATCACGAACCTCGCGCCGTGCGGAGGGTTCTCCTCGATGCGGATGATTCCGTGGTGTTCCTGAACGATGCGGCTGACGATGGCCAGGCCCAGCCCGCTACCCCGCTTCTTGGTCGAGAAGTGCGGCACGAAGAGCCGGTCGCGCGTGTCGGGCGGGATCCCGGGGCCGTCGTCGGCGACGCCCAGCCGCACCCGGCCCTGCGAGCGATCGAACTCGGTGGAGATCGTGACCCTCCCCCGCTTGTCGGTGGCGTCGATCGCGTTGTCCACGAGGTTGATGAGCACGCGCTTCATCTGGTCGGGATCGAGACGGAGGGCGGGCACGTCCGAGCCCAGGCGCCGCTCCATCGTGATGCCCGAGAAGAGCCCGTCGTAGAGGGACAGGGTCTGATCGATGATCTCGTGCAGGGATCCCGCCACCAGGTTGGCGGCGGGCAGGCGGGCGAACTGCGCGAACTCGTCCACCAGGTTCTTGAGCGCGTCGACCTCGGAGACGATCGCCCCCGTGCATTCCTGGAGGACCTTCTCGAAGTCGGGAGCGCCCTTGAGGTACGCCTTGCGCACGCGCTGGGCGGAGAGCTGGATCGGCGTCAGCGGGTTCTTGATCTCGTGGGCGAGCTTGCGCGCGACCTCGCCCCAGGCCGCCACCTTCTGCGCGCGCATCAACGGCGTCAGGTCGTCGAGGACGAGGACCGCCCCCGGCGGAGAGCCGGGCGCCCCCGGCAGGGGGACGACGGTCACGGCCAGATGCCGGTCGCGCCCCCGTCCCGGCACCGTGACCTCTCGCTCCTGACGCGTGCCGCGTCCCGAGAGCAGGCGCTGGACGAGGCCGACGATCTCGTCCCGTCCCGCGCCCCCGATCGCGTCCGACAACGAGCGGCCCACGCGGTCGGCATCGATGTCGAGCAGGCGGCAGGCCGCCGCGTTGAGCGCGGTGATCTCGCCTTCGGCGTCCACGACCACCACGCCGGTGCCCACCGTCTCCAGCACCGTCTCCATCAGCCGGCGACGGTCTTCCAGCTCCTCGTTCTTGCGCGTGAGGCCCGCGCGCGTGTGCTCGACCTCCTCCTCGCTGCGGGCCAGACGCTCGGACATGCGGTTGAAGGAGGCGATGAGCGCGGAGAACTCGTCGTCGCCGGAGGGAAAGTCCACGCGCACGCCGCGCTCGCCGGACGCGATGCGCTCCGCCCCTTCCGCCACCAGGCGCAGCGGCGTCGTGATGCGGCGCGCGAGGTAGAGAGAGAGCCACACCGCGCCGAAGAGGATGAGGAGGGCCGGGAACAGGTAGAGGGAGAGGTAGACGGCCTTGATCGGCTCCTTGAAGCTCTCGGCCTTGCGATACTTCTCGTAGCGCTCCTGCACCTCGCGGCGCTCCGCGTCGACCCCCACCGGGATGAACGTCGAAGCGATGACGGCGCCGCGCACCGCGCCCTGGGCATTGCGCAAGGGAACGGCCACCCGGGCCAGCTCGCCTCCGGCGTAGGGCAGCGTCGCTTCCGCTTCCTGGCCAGTCTGCGCGGCCTGCGCGAGCTCGTCGCCAGACAGCGTCGCTTCCGGAGTGGGCAGGCGGGGATTGACGACGGCGAGCACCTCGCCGTCCGCGGTGAAGACGTTGACGACGTCGATCTTCAGCTCCCGCGACCGCAGCTCGACGACGCGCCGCAGCCGGCCCTGTCCCGCGGGGTCGAGCAGGCCTCGCCCCTCGATCTCGCGGGCGAGGGCCCGCGCGTGCACGCGGCTGCGATCGAGGCTGCCGTCGTGCACGGCGGTGCCCAGCACCTGCAGCGAGGAGAGGATGCGCTCCACGTCCACGTTGAACCAGCGGTCGACGGTCTGCTGGATGAGGTCGCTCCCGACCACCATGAGCAGCAGCGCGGGGGCCGCCGCCATCAGGACGAAGACGATCACGAGGCGCATCCGGAAGCGGGCCCCGAGCACGCCGCGCCGCCGCTCCATGATCACGCGCACGAGGTTCCGCCCGAGCACGAGGAGCAGCACGAGCAGGAGCGAGATGTTGAGGACGGTCAGGCCATAGAGAAGGACGGAGGCGAGAAAGTCCGGCGAGAAGTCGCGGCTCTTCCGCAGCAGGAACTGGACGAGGACGAGCAAGGAGAGGGCCCCGCCCGTGGTGAGGAGGACGAGTCGCGCGTTGTTGCGGAACGGGGTGCGGGGACCGGTGCGAGTCACAAAGCTTTTGGCATCCGTTCGCCATCAAGGCGCTGCGGCGCCGCCGCCATGGCCGCCCATTGTAGCTTGCCAGCCACACCCCACCAAAGGCCGCGTTGACCGCCTCGGGCCGCCATGGTAATTAGCGGAGACGCTTGGAATTCAGTTACATGCGACAGCGGCCGCGGTGGTCTCGGTGGCTCCTCCTGGCGGCGATCGCCCTGTTCGGGGTTTCGCCGCTCCGGGCGGAGCCCCCTCCTCCCGCGAGCGTGGCCCTCACGTTCGACACCTCCGGCAGTGTCGGCCACGCTCAGCTCGATCGGGCGCGTGAGTTCGCCCTGTCGATCCTCGCCGGCCTGCCCGAGGGCAGCGAGGTCGCGGTGCTGGCCTTCGACGACCAATCGCGCGTGGTCGTGCCGTGGACGTCGCGGCCGGAGGAAGTGCGCGAGCGCCTGACCGGACTCAAGGTGGGCGGGCGCTTCACCGCGCTGCACGACGCGCTTTACGACGCCAGCCGATACGTGCGCGACGCGCCCGGCGGGCGCAAGGCCATCGTCCTCATCACGGACGGCGTCGACGAGAACAGCTCGCTCAACCTCGAGGACGGGCTGAGGGTCGCCACCGACGCGCAGATTCCCGTCTTCGCGATCGGCGTGGGCGCGCACCCGCAGGAGCGCGTGCTGCGGCGGATCGCCAAGCTGACCGGAGGCGATTACTCCGCCTTCGATCAGGCCCGCGGCGCCGACCTGGCCGCGCGGATCGCGTCCCTTCCCGCGGGCGCGTCGTCGGCGGTCGCGGCCACGAGCGGAGCGGCGACGGGCAAGATCGCGACGGCGCCGGCGGCACCGGCCGGGTCGGCGCGGAAGGCCTCGCCTGCCTCCGCGACCACACCGGGCGTCGCGATGTCCGGCGGGAGGCGCGCCATCTGGATCGCGCTCGCGCTCACCGCGGCGGCCGCGCTCGCTCTCGTCGTGGTGGCCTGGCGTCAGAAGCGAGGAGTGCCGACGTGCCCCGAATGCGGCCTCGTGCTTCCCCCCGACGCGTCGATCTGCCCGTCGTGCGCCGCGGCTCCGACGCGGATCCCGACACGGGCGAAGCGACCGGTCCAGGAATCGCCGGAACTCTCCCCGACCGTCCTCTCTCGGATCGACACCACCGAGGAGTACCTCGAGCGGACGATCACGCTGCAGGAGCGGCCGGTGCTGGCCATCACGCGGGGGCCGGGCGTGGGCCAGGTGTTCGAGCTCAGCGAGACGAGCGCGACCTCCATCGGCCGCTCACGCGCGAACGACATCCAGGTGGAGGACGTCTCCATCTCCGGCCAGCATTGCCGCGTGCGCCCCGAGGACGGCCAGTTCGTCCTCCACGACCTGAAGAGCACCAACGGCACGCTCGTCAACGAGAAGAAGGTCGTCCGCCACGTGCTTGCCGAAGGCGACGTCATCCGGCTCGGCGAGACGTCCCTGCAGTACCGGCGCGAGATGAAGCGGGGATAGGGCGAGAGCGCCGGAGGCCGCGCCGCAGCAGGTGCCGCGTGGTCGTCCTCGCGGGGACACCTATCCCGTCCCCGTCTCCGTGCCCGTCTCCGTCCGTTTAGCGCTACTGGCTATTCGCGCGTCGTCTCGAGCAGCCCCTTCAGCGTCGCCATGAACTGATCGACGTCCTTGAAGTCGCGATAGACGGACGCGAAGCGGACGAACGCGACCTTGTCCAGCTCGCGCAGGCGCTCCATCAGGAACTCCCCCACCTGCACCGTGGGGACCTCGCGGTCGGGGCTCTCCTGCACCATCGATTCCACGCGGTCGGCGATCAGCTCGAGCGTCTTCACCGGAACCGGCCGCTTCTGGCAGGCCTTGATGAGCCCGGAGAGGACCTTCTCGCGGTCGAAGCGCTCGCGCCGCCCGTCCTTCTTGACCACGAGGTGCGGGATCTGATCGATGCGCTCGTAGGAGGTG